>NZ_JBEOWI010000056.1:0-52129 GCF_040296005.1 Kitasatospora sp. NPDC002551
AGCGTGTCGGTGTGGGTCGAGCCGTAGCCGTTCAGCCACGCCTTCCACGAACCGCCGTGCGCCGCCTGCGAGGAGGAGTTGTCGACCACGCCGCTCGACTGCGTCCACGGCGCCGCCGTGCCCGTCTCGAAGCCCGCGTTGCCCAGCAGCTGCGCCGGCGTGCAGGTGCCGCCACCGCCGCCGGTGACCGTCCAGGTGAAGCTCGTGCTGCCCGTCTTCGCCGCGGCGTCCTTGGCGGTGACGGTCACGTTGTAGGTTCCCGCCGTGGTCGCGGTGCCGGTGATCACGCCGGTGGAGGCGTTGATGGTGAGACCGGCCGGCAGGCCGGTGGCGGAGTAGGTGTACGGCGTCGAGCCGCCGCTCGCCTGTATCTGGAGGTTCGCCGAACCGCCCACCGCCGTCGACTGGTTGCCCGGGTTCGCGACCGAGACGGAGCCGCTGCCCGCGGGCTTCGTCAGCAGGCAGCCGCTGACGTTGAGGTCGATGACGCGCCCGGTGCCCAGGCAGGTGGTGAACCAGTAGGTCTCCTGGCCGTAGCTCTGCCCCTTGGTCGCGGTGGTGGTGCCGTCGGCCGCCACCTCGCAGGGGTTGTTGAGCGTGCACATCTGGCCGTCGTCGTTACCGGTGTTGTTGATGCCGACGACCTTCTTCGTCGCGGCGTCGACGATCGGCGAACCCGAGGTGCCGTGCGTGGTGTTGCAGCCGGCGCTGTAGCGGATGGAGTCGCGCCAGGTCCACGCGTCCTCGCGCAGCGTGCCCACGAAGCCGTTGACGGAGCAGTTCCAGGTCTGCTTCCAGTACGAGGACGGGATGAACATCGCCGAGCCGTCGACCGGGTGCGTGTCGCTGATGGTCAGCGCCGTCGCGCCGAACTTCGAGGTGATCGACCCGAAGGTGTCGGTGAGTTGGTACAGCGCGACGTCGGTGCCGGTCATCGTGGCGTAGAGGATCCTGTCGGCCGTCACGGTGCCGAGGGAGCCGCCCGACGCGCTGAGCAGGGTGCCGCTGCGGCTGGCGCTCTGGTTCTGGATGACCTGGCCGGCGGGCGGCATGGTGGGCAGGCAGTGGCCGTTGGTGAGCATGAGGGCCCGGTCGGTGTCGACCGAGGAGGGGTAACGCACCAGCGAGGCGGAGCAGTTGCTCAGCGCGATGGTGGACGTCAGGTCACCGGCCTGCACCGCCTGCGCGGGCGCGACTGCCAGGGAGGTCAGGGCCCCGGCGATGACGACGCTCGCGGCGGACGCGGCGGCAAGTCTCTTGAACATGGCTCTCCTTGTGGGGGATGCGAGGCGTACGACCGGTTGCGGACGCCCGCGCCGCACGAAAGTGCCATGACCACTTCAATTGGTCAACCATGCGGACGAAAGTCACTCGGTCGGATGACCACCACGCGCCCCGGAGGACCACGGCGCAAGGGCCCGCTTCCCCACGTCACCGACATTCGAGTTCGCCGGGGCGCACTGGGACACTTCCGGGATGCTGTTGACATGGATCGCCGAGGTGGCGGACGAGCCACGGGTGCTGGATCCGGCCGACCGGCCGGTGGAGTGGGAGACCAACACCTGGTGGCTGGGCGGGCAGGACGACGACCGGCAGGACCTGTCCGTGCCGGAGGTGGTCGCCGCCTTCGAGCGGACCGCCGAAGCCCTCCGGCTCCGCATCCGCGGAACGGGCTACGCGGGGGTGGCGACGTTCTACGTCTGGCACGACGACCGGGCCGGGCAGCTCCGCTGCTCGACCGGGTCGGTGGCCGCGGACGACCTTCCCTTCGGCGGCGCCTACGTGCCGTGCGACGATCTGGGCGCGGTGGTCGAGGGGTTCCTGAGTGACCGGAACCCGGGCGTGGTGGTCTGCTCGGACGTCGAGGAGGAGGACCTGCCCGAGCCGGAGGCCGTGCCCTTCCCCGTGTGGGTTCGCGGCGTCGGGCCGGTCCCGCGCTGACCGGTCCCCCGCCCGCCGGCACGGCCGAGGTCGACGGCAGTGGCGGGGGCAGGGACAGGGGCGGGCCACAGGACAGAATCGAGGGTATGAACGACAGCTTCACGCACCTCGGGACCGTCACCGCCCCCTCCGGCGTCCTCGTCTTCGGGATCTCGCTGTGGGTGGACCACTGGCCGCAGGTCGGCCGGCCGCTCTCCGAGCGGGCCCGGGAGGCGGCGGCGCGGGGTGCCGGGGGCGGGCACCTCATGGAGGATCCGGCGGAGGCCGTGGCCGTCGCCGTCGACCGGACGCGGGCGCTCGCGGTGCGGGCCCGGACGGCGCCGTCGCCGTTCGACGACGAGCCGGCGATCTCCGTGCTGGAGGTCGAGCTCGCGATCCCGTGGCCGGAGGGGCGGGAGGCCCCCGTGCCGCTCGGGGACCTGCCGGTGGACCGGGGCGGGATGCTGCTCGGGGACGCGGTCGGGCTGGACTCCTGGATCGGCCTCGACGGCGAGCCGGCCGACGGGCTCGCCGACGTCACGTACTGGGGGCGCGACGAGGACGAGGCGCACGAGCGGTTCGGCGGTGAGCGGATCCCGCAGTTCGAGGGTGACGAGCGGGGCAGCTACGGACTGCTGGACCTGCCCCTCGACAGGGCGAGGGCGCTCGCCGCCGAGATCGAGAACCACGGCGCGGGCGTGGTCTCCTCCGTCGCCCCGCACACCGACTTCCACCGCCTGGAGTGCGCCGGCCGCACCCGCCCGCTGACCGTCGGCGCGATCGAGGTCGGCGGCTGCCCGGTGCTCGGCTTCGGCTGGTGCCAGGGCGACCACGCCGTTCGGCACCACGGCGAACGGGCCTGGGGCCGGGTGTACCC
Source organism: Kitasatospora sp. NPDC002551 (assembly GCF_040296005.1). Classification (NCBI taxonomy): domain Bacteria; kingdom Bacillati; phylum Actinomycetota; class Actinomycetes; order Kitasatosporales; family Streptomycetaceae; genus Kitasatospora; species Kitasatospora sp. NPDC002551. Next base: position 2,798 of record NZ_JBEOWI010000056.1, read on the forward strand.
CGTCACCCTCGACCGCGACGCGAACGGCGGGACGGTGCTGCGCTGGAGCATCCCCGCGTGGGACGAGGAGGACGAGGGAGACGAGGTCGGCGAGGGAGACGAGGGAGGCCGGGCGGCGTAGCCCTCCTCAGCGGAGAGGGAGCACGGGGCGGGTGGAGAGGCAGTCGGTGAGGTCGTCGCCGTTCTCGCCGAAGACCATCTCGGCGAGGTCGGGGTGCCGGTTGGCGGTGGCGAGCGGGAGCCAGGCGAGGACGGTGCCGTAGCCGCCGCAGACGGACTCGCCGCCGTCTCCGCCGTAGATGGACCCGGGCTCGCTGGTGATCTCCGAGCGGTAGGTGTCATGGGCGATGTGCAGGCCGAAGGCGTTGGGGCCGGCGTGCGGGCCGGTGTCGTCGCCGTACGGGATGCGGTCGAGCGGGCACTCGTCGCCCCAGCGGAACAGCGTGTGCGCGCCGGCGCCGCAGGCGTGCTCCCACTCGTCGGGGGTGGGCAGGCGCAGGCCGTCCTGGGCGAGGACGGCCGGCATCTCGGCGGGCTCCTCGTCCAGCGGCTCGTCCTCGACGGCCATCAGCACCGTCGGCACGGTGACGGTCCGGCGCGGGCTGAGCACCCGGGCGAGGTGGGCGCGCAGGTCCCCGTCACCGAAGCCCTGGCTGACGCTCTCCTCCCGGTAACAGGCGAGGAGTTCGGCGGACGGCTGCCAGCCCGCCGCGTCGAACCCGACGGTGACCCGCCCGCCCGGTATCAGCGCGAACGTCCGCCCGCCGCGCTCGACCAGCACGCGGTGCAGCGGCGCGCCCAGGTGCTCGACCTCCTCGACACGGTCGAGCCGACCGCCCACGCTGCCCGCGACCTGGGCGGCGAGGCGGGCGGCGGCGGCGCGGTCGAAGCGGCGCCAGGCGGCGAAGGTGAGGGTGGCGAGCGGTTCGGGAGCCATGCCGGGAGTCTGGCACGGGCCACCGACAATTGTCCGGCAACGGGCGGGCGACCATCCGAACGGGCTCGGGTCGGCGCACCCCGGGGCGGGCCAAGGTCCCCCCGCCGGTGGCGATTTGACGCGGATGCTCGCGGCCCCGGAACCCGACCTCCTCGGGCCCGTCCTCCCCGACGACTCCCTCGCCCTGCCCCGTGCCTCCATGGGGGTGTGCCGGTTCGTCACATCCGGGATCTCAGCACGTCGACCTCGCAGCCCGGCGCGAAGGGGTCGAAGCCGTGCTCGATCAGCCAGCGGACCGCCAGCAGGCTTCGCAACGACCACCACGCGTGGATCACGTCGAGGTCGATGTCGGCGCCGTATCCGGCGATGACGTCGTCGAGGTGCTCCTCGTGCCCGAGCGTGAACGTGGCGAGGTCGTACAGGGCGTCGCCCCGGCCCGCCTCGGACCAGTCGATGATGCCGGTGACCTCGCCGCCGTCGACGAAGACGTGCGCGATCTGCAGGTCGCCGTGCGTGAACGCCGGGGTCCACGGCCGGAGCGCCGCCTCGGCGACCCGGCGGTTGCGGGTGACCAGGTCGGCGGGCAGGAGGCCGTTCGTCACGAGCGTCCCGCACTCGTCGTCGAGTTCCGCCGCCAGCGCGACGACGCTCCGGCCGGCCCGGCCGGGCCGGGGCGGCAGCGGCGCGTCGTGCAGCCTCCGGATGGCGGCGCCCGCCGCGGCCCACGCCGCCGGTGACCCGGTCGACGGCCCGCCGAGGCGCCCGAGCGTCGTCCCCGGGAGCGCGGCGATCGCGAGCACGGGCGGCTTGCGCCACAGGACCTTCGGGGTCGGGACCGGAGCGAGGGACATCGCCTCGACCTCGGCGTCGATGCGCGCCTGATCGGCGTCCACCTTCAGGAACACGTCGCCGACGCGCAGGGTCGCGCGCTCGGAATGGGCGACGACGACTTCGACCTCATCCATGGGCCACCAGTATCCCGGGGACGATCGCCGGCGTCGCCGGGTTTACCGCCTGGGAGGTCACCCCCCGACGGAGCGGCGAGGGGGCACCGCCGGCGCTGCGGCCGGCGGTGCCCCCTCCGCGGAACCCGGTCCCGCCTACGGCTGCGGGAACTCCTCCTCGTCCACGTCGCTGGTCTTCGCGTTGCCGCCGACCTGCGCGGTCAGCGTGATCGACCAGGTCGAGTAGGTCGTCCGCTTGGTCTCGAAGGCCATCGTCTCGTCGAACTTCGTGTAACTGCAGTTCTGGGTGAACATCTTCAGCGACGGGTCCCAGTCGACGCCGTCGGAGAAGAAGACGTCGTAGGTGCCGTCCTCGATGCCCTGGATCGACGCCTTCTTGCCCTTGCCGACGTACAGCGAGTGCACCGCCTTGCCGTTCTGGGACAGCGAGACGACGGAGTCGGTGGTGCCGTCGGAGTTGTCGACGCTCAGCTCGCCCAGACCGCGCAGCCGGCCCTTGGTGACGAAGGTGTCGTTCTCCTTCGAGCGGGTCTGCAGCGGCGGCGTCTGCGGGACGGTGAAGGTGGTGGGGTACCCCGCGGCGGCCAGCTCGGCGAGGATGGCCGGGATCGCCTTCAGGCCTTCGGACAGGCCGACCTGGGCGTAGGCCGAGCCGGTGGTGCAGAAGGTCTTGGCCTTGATGTCGCTGCGGATCTTGGTCAGGTCGGTGGCGAGCTGCGACAGGGCCGTCGTCAACTGGCGCTTGGTGGTGCCGACGGCCGCCGGGGTGTCGCTGAGGCCGAGCCCGCTGCTCGCGGAGTTGGCGGCGCTGGCCGCCTCCTGGAGGCCGATCATGAAGTTGTTCATGTTGGCGGCCGGGTTGATCTTGCCCAGCGCCGCGCCGACCGGGTCGATGTAGCCGGCGAGCACGGGCCCGTACGGCGTCGGTGTCGGCGTGGGCGTCGGCGTCGGGGTCGACGTCGGGGCGGGCAGGGCGGTGAAGCGGTCCGACGGGCCGGACGAGGACGAGTCGCCGGAGGCGCTCGAACCGCCGGATCCGCCCGAACCGCCACTCGAACAGGCCGCCAGCAGCAGGGCGGTTCCCACCGCGACGCCGGCCTTGGTGAAGGACTTCATTTGCCGCTCCCCCGGGGTGTTCTCTCGGTACCGATGCATGCACACTCCGTGCCATCCGCTGTCCCCGCCGACATGATCCCGATACGACAAAGCACGGTCAACAGGGCGTACTTACAGCGCACTGAAGCGTAGCGGGGGCGTACGACGGAGCGCACGGCGCGGTCCCCGGCGTCAACTACGATCAGGAGGTGCTCAGCCTCACGGGTCTTCCCCTCCAGATCATCGCCTCCGTCATCGCGATCGGCGTCTTCGCCGCCACGATGTGGCTCTGGCCGAGATTCGGTGGCCGCGGCTGGAAGTCCTGGACCGGCCGGATCGGCGCGTTCCTCGCCACCCAGGTCTCGGTGCTCGTCGCCATGGGGCTGATCGCCAACGGCTACTTCGGCTTCTACAGCTCCTGGAGCGACCTGCTCGGCACCAACGGCAAGCCCGGCACGGTGGTCGACCACCAGCCGAACGCGGCCGCCGCGCTCGCCGTCACGGGCGAGAAGAACATGTACTCGGCGCAGGGCTCGGCCCGCGACCGCTCCGGGCTGATCCAGGAGGTCTCGGTCCGGGGCAGCGCCAGCGGCCTGAGCAGCGACGCCTTCGTCTACCTGCCGCCGCAGTACTTCCAGCCGGAGTACGCGCAGCGCAAGTTCCCGATGGCCCTGGTGCTGGCCGGCTACCCGGGCTCGGCGGAGAAGCTGATCACGCTGATGCAGTACCCGGCGTCCGCGCTCACCGCGATCGAGCAGAACAAGCTGCCGCCGACCGTCCTGGTGCTGATGCGCCCGACCCTGTCCGGCAACCGCGACACCGAGTGCATGGACGTCCCCGGCGGGCCGCAGGTGGAGACCTTCTTCACCAGCGACCTGCCGACGGCGCTGGCCGCCAACTACCGGATCGGCACCGACCCGGCCAACCGCGCCGTGATCGGCAACTCGACCGGCGGCTACTGCGCCCTCAAGTTCGCGCTGCGCAAGCCGGACGCCTACCGGTCCGCGGTCTCGCTCTCCGGCTACTACACCGCGCCGATCGACGAGACCACCGGCGACCTCTTCGCGGGCAACGCCCAGCTGAAGCAGGAGAACGACCTGGTCTGGCGCCTGAAGAACAAGCCCGCCGCACCGGTCGCGCTGCTGCTCGCCACCAGCTACGACGAGAACAACTACGAGGGCACGCAGGCGATGGTCAACGCCTTCAAGGCACCGACCAAGCTCTCCACGATCACCCTCGACACCGGCGGCCACAACTTCCACACCTGGACGCGGGAGATCCCGCCCGCCCTGGAGTGGCTCGGCAAGCACCTGACGATGCCGCAGGCCGCGTGACGGCGACGCGGGCCACCTGACCGAGCTCGCGGCCAGGATCACAGGCCGCTCATACGCGGCTCTCACCCTTCTCTCAGCCGGGCGCCCGAGCGTAGCGCCCATGACGACGACCAGCCACATCCCACCGGCCGGCGAGCCCTGGCCGGAGGCCGGTGACTACCCGCCCCCGGTCCTGCCGCCCGCCCCTCCGCCGGAGGGAACGGCACCCCTGCGGCCCGCCGAGCCGCCGCTGTACCCGGAGTTCCCGCTGCCGCCGACCGGCCCCGAGGGCCCGGCCTCCTGGGCGCGGCGGCTGCGCACCCTGCCGGGCCGGACCTGGCGCGGGCGCGCCGACGACCCGCGCTGGGTGCGGCCCGCGCTGCTCGCGCTGCTGGCCGCCACGGCCGTGCTCTATCTCCGGGGCCTGTCGGCCTCCGGCTGGGCCAACGCCTTCTACTCGGCCGCCGCCCAGGCGGGCAGCGAGAGCTGGAAGGCCTTCTTCTACGGCTCCTCGGACGCCGGGAACTTCATCACCGTCGACAAGCCGCCGCTGGCGCTCTGGCCGATGGCGCTCTCGGCGCGCCTGTTCGGGCTCTCCTCCTGGTCGGTGCTGGCTCCGCAGGCCCTGATGGCGGTGGCCACGGTGGCCGTGCTGTACGCGACGGTGCGCCGGCGCTTCTCGCCGCTCGCCGGTCTGCTGGCGGGTGTGGTGTTCGCGCTGACGCCGGTGGCGGCGCTGATGTTCCGCTTCAACAACCCGGACGCGCTGCTGGTGCTGCTGCTCACGCTGGCCGCGTACGGCCTGCTGCGGGCCGTCGAGGTGGCCGGCACCCGGTGGCTGGTGTTCACCGGGGTGATGTTCGGGCTCGCCTTCCTCACCAAGACGCTCCAGGCGTTCCTCGTGCTGCCGGCGTTCGCGCTGGTCTACCTGGTGGTGGCGCCGACCGGGCTGTGGCGCCGGGTGCGCCAACTGCTGGCCGGCGGGCTGGCCATGGTGGTCGCGGGCGGCTGGTGGGTCGCGGTGGTCGAGCTGGTCCCCGCCTCGGCGCGGCCGTACGTCGGCGGCTCGCAGGACAACAGCTTCCTCTCGCTCACCTTCGGCTACAACGGGATCGGCCGGCTCAACGGCAACGAGACCGGCAGCGTCGGCGGCGGACCGGGCCGGCTCCCGGCCGGGCTGGAGGGCGCGTTCGGCAACGCGGCCGGCGGCGCGCCGGCCGGGGCCTCGCCCGGTGGGATGCGCGGCGGGGGCGGCTGGGGCCGGACCGGCATCACCCGGCTGTTCGACGGTGACATCGGCGGGCAGATCGCCTGGCTGATGCCGGCCGCGCTGATCCTGCTGGTGTTCGGCCTGTGGGCCACCCGGCGGCTCGCCCGGACGGACACCGCGCGCACGGCCTTCCTGGTCTGGGGCGGCTGGCTGCTCTGCACCGCGCTGACCTTCAGCTTCATGTCCGGGATCTTCCACCAGTACTACACGGTGGCGCTGGCCCCGGCGGTCGCGGCGCTGGTCGGCATGGGCGTGGACGGGCTGTGGCGGGCGCGGCACCGGCTGCCGTACGCGGCGGTGCTGGCCGGCACGCTCGCGGTGACGGCGGTGTGGGCGTACGTCCTGCTCGGGCGCAGCACGGACTTCCTGCCGTGGCTGCGGCCGACAGTGCTGGCGGGCGGGCTGCTCGCGGCGGTGGCGCTGGCGGTGGCCGGACCGCTGGCGGCACGGCCGGCGCGCCGGGCGGACGGGCTCGCGGACGGGCTCGCGGACGGCGGCGCCCCGGCCGGGCGCTCGCGGCTCGCCGGGCGGCTGACCGCGGTGGCGGGTCTGGTCGGTGCGGCGGCGGCGCTGGGCGGTCCGGCGGCGTACGCGGTGGAGACGGTCGACACCCCGCACCAGGGCTCGATCGTGCTGGCCGGTCCGGCCGTGCAGGGCGGCTTCGGGCCGGGCGGCGGGCGACGAGGCCCCGGTGGCGCGGATGGCGGACCGGTGCTGTGGCAGATCACGCCGCAGCAGGACGGCGGTCAGGACGGTGCTCCGGACGGCGCCCCGGGCCTCGGCCTCCCGCGGCAGGACGGCGGCCGAGGCGGCCGTACCCCGAACGGCGGCGGCGGGCCGGGCCCGTACGCCTTCGCCGGCGGCCCCGTCGGCATGAACGGGCTGCTCAACGGCGCCAAGGTGAGCGACAAGGCGGCCGGTCTGCTGAAGGAGGGCGCCGACGGCTACCGCTGGGCCGCCGCGACCAGCGGTTCGCAGAACGCCGCCAGCTACCAACTCGCCTCCGGCGTCCCGGTGATGGCCCTCGGCGGCTTCAACAGCAGCGACCCCTCGCTCAGTCTGAGCGCCTTCCAGCAGTACGTGCAGGAGGGCAAGGTGCACTGGTTCATCGCCGGCGGCTCGTTGCGCGCCGCCGGCGGCGAGGCGGGCGGCACCGACACCGGGCCCGGCGGCCCGGGCGGCGGGTCGGGCCGGTCGCAGACCGCCGAGATCGAGGAGTGGGTGACGAGCCACTACACCGCCAGGACGGTCGGCGGCTCGACCTTCTACGACCTCAGCCAGTCCCCGACTTCCTGACCGGCGGCGGGGCGCGCCACGGTGGACGACCGTGGCGCGCCCCGCCGCCGTCGGCCCTCCCGCTACTGGGCGGGGTCGCTCGCGCAGCGCGTCCCGGCGGCCGGCGCGGTGCCTTCCAGCAGGAAGGTGTCCACCGCGGTCCTGATGCAGGCGCTCCAGCCGTACCCGGTGTGCCCCTCGCCGTCGCGAGTGAGCAGCACGGCGTTGCCGAGTTGGGCGGCGAGCTTCTCGGCGTTGGCGTACGGCGTGGCCGCGTCGCCGGTGGAGCCGACCACGACGATCGGTGCCTGGGCCTTGGAGGTGATGGCGTGCTGCCGCTCGGTCGAACGGAACGGCCAGGTCCGGCAGTCCGGATCGAAGATGGCCGCGCTCGGCTCGTGCCGGCTGATCAGCGGGGCCTTGGCGGCCAGTTCGGCGTACGCGGCCTGGAGCGCGTCGCCGGCCGGGACGTCGGTCGCCCCGTCGGCGCAGTGGATGGCGGTGTAGGCGTCGGCGGAGACGCTGTAGTGGCCTTCCTTGTCGCGCCGGTTGTAGGAGTCGGCGTAGGCGAGCAGGTGGTCGCCCTTGCCGTTGACCATGGCCTGGGTCACCACGGTCCGCAGCTCGTCCCAGGCGCTCTCGTCGCCGTACAGGCCCTCGATCATGCCGGTCCACGCGGCGGTGGCGGTGACGACGCGGCCGGTCGACGTGGGGAGCGGCTTCTGCTTGAGCCCGTCGAGGAAGTCGGCGAGCTTGCCCGCGGCCTTGTCGGGGTCCTTGCCGAGCGGGCACTGGGCCTTCTTGGCGCAGTGGGCGGCGAAGGCGTTGAGCGAGCGCTCGAACCCGGCGTACTGCTCGATGTTGTGCTGGGCGAGCGGCAGGGACGGGTCGACCGCGCCGTCCAGGACGAGCCGGCCGACGCGGTCGGGGAACTCCTCGGCGTAGACGCTGCCGATGTAGGTGCCGTAGGAGAGGCCGAAGTAGGTGAGCTTCTGCTCGCCGAGCGCACCGCGCAGCACGTCCATGTCGCGCACCGAGTTGCGGGTGCCGATGAAGGGCAGCAGCTTGCCGTACTTGGCCTGGCAGGCGTCGGCGAGCACCTTGCCGTGGTCCGCGCCGGGGTTGTCGGTGCTGACCCAGTCGTCGCGGACCTTGTCGTCGAGGCAGTTCACCGGGGAGGTGCCGCCGACGCCGCGCGGGTCGAAACCGACGGTGTCGAAGCGCTCCCGGACGCCCTTCTGGAAGTAGTCGGAGTTGCGCTGGACGAAGCCGACGCCGGTGCCGCCGGGGCCGCCGGGGTTGACGACGACGGAGCCGATCCGCTGGTCGGGCTTGGTGGCGGGCTTGCGGACCACGGCGACGTCCAGGGTCTCGCCGGCCGGGTTGGCGTAGTCCAGCGGGACCTTGAGGGTGGTGCACTGCACCGCCGACTCGTCGATCTTCTCGGTCTTCGGGTCGTCCTTGCAGGCCGCCCAGCCGAGCTGCTGGCCGTAGAAGGCCTGGAGGGCCGGGTCCGCCTGCCCGGTGGGCTTCACGGTCGGCGTCGGCGTGGGCGTGGCGGTCGGGGTGGGCGCCTCGGTCGCGCCGGGCGAGGGCGCGGTGGTCGCGGCGGTGGACGGCGCGCCGGAGGCCGCGCCGGTGGTGCCGCCCGAACTGCTGCAGGAGGCCAGCAGGGTGACGGCGGCGACGGCGGGCAGGGCGCGTCGCGAGAACCGGGTGATCATCGAATGCACCGCACACGAATACCACCTGACGATCACACGGTTGACGGCGCCCCAGCCGCCGCGCCCCGCCCGCCGCGCACACTTCGTGACAAAGAGCGGCGAACCCTCCGGAGAATCGATTCCTCAGCCGCCCGTCAGCCGCCGCACTGCTGCAGCATCGCCTTCTTGTCCGCCTCCGTCACCGGCAGCTGGTACTTCAGCGACACCTGCGCGAAGCGCACCGCGTACGCGCAGCGGATCTCCGGATCGGCGGGCAGCCAGGCGGACGGGCCGGAGTCGCCCTTGGAGGCGTTCTGCGAGCCGTCGGCCGGGATGAGGTTGAGCGGGTCGTTGGCGATCTGCACCCGCTTCAGCTTCTCCCACTTGCTCGCGCCCATCTGCCAGTCGTAGGAGAGCGGCATCACGTGGTCGATCTGGATCTTCGAGGCCTGCTGCTTGTTCCACTGCACCGCCTTGCCGGTGTACGGGTCGTGGATGGTCATCGAGGTGACCGTGCACTTCGAGCCGTCCTTGTACTCGACGGCCGAACCGTCGCGGGCCAGCAGGTCGTTGCGGGTGTCGCAGCTGTTGTGGCCGCCGGGTATGCCGTCCACGTTGTCGGTCCAGGCCGGGCCGAACTCGTTGCGGTCGTAGCCGTCCTTGGGGCCGGCCGCGGCGGTGGCGACCTTGGCGATCAGCGCGCGGCCCGCCTTCTGCTCCTCGGGCGTGGCGAGCGGCGCCAGACCGGGCTTGGTGCCGTCGGGGTTCTCCAGGGGGCTGGTGCCCCGGCCCGCGGCGCCCGCCGCCCCGGCCCCGGTGGAGGCGGCGCCGCCGTCCTTCTTCCCGTCGTCCGAGCAGCTGCTCAGCACCAGGGCGGATATCAGGAAGACGGCGGCGGCGGACAGGGTGGTGCGACGGGCGGGCACGGGGACTCCCCAGGTGGGCGGGCGGCTGACGGCGCACCAGCAGACCAGCCGCCCCGCAGGGGGTCAAGACACCACAACAGGGACCATTTCGATCATGGCGAAGCTCACACCCGCAGGTCCCGGACGATCTCCTCGACCACCGTCTCCAGCGGCGTCGCCGCCACCCCCAGCACCTCCCGGGTGACCGCCGAGTCGAGCAGCAGCGGCCGGTCGTAGAGGTAGCCCATCTCCTCGACCTCGGCGAGGATCTCGTCCCCGGACCGGGCCAGCTCCGCCGCCGCGAGCGCGGTGAGCGCCGGCTCCGGCGCGCCGGCCGCCTTCGCCAGCAGCCCGGCCAGCTCGCGGGCGGACTCCTCGCCGGTGCTGGGCACGTGCCAGGCCCGGCCCCAGGACGCCTCGTCGCGCGCCGCGGCGACCAGGGTGTCGGCCACGTCCCCGACGTAGCTCCAGCTGTGCGGCGCGTCCAGGTCGGCGGGGTAGCCGACCGGCTCGCCCGCCACCACCGCGGGCGCGACGGTGAAGGCGAACAGGGAGGTCGCGGTGCGCCCGAGGAAGTCGCTGGCCCGCACCTCGGTGACCCGCGCCCGGCCCGCCTCGTGGGCGGCCAGCGCGTCCGCCCACAGGGCCGCCCGCAGCGCGCCCTTGCGGCTGCTCGGGGCGGCCGGCAGGTCCTCGGTGAGCGGGCCGTCCACCGGGCCGTAGCCGTACACGTTGCCGAGCATCACGTAGCCCGCGCCGGTCCGTTCGGCGGCGGTCAGCAGGGCCGCGGCCAGCGGCGGGAACTCGGTCAGCCAGCGGTGGTACGGCGGGGCGGCGCAGTTGATCAGCGAGGCCGCGCCGTCGACCAGGGCGGTGAGGGCGTCGGCGTCGGTGGCGTCGGCGGCGACCCGCTCGACGGCCGGGTGCTCGGGGCCGGTGCCGCGCCGGGTGACGAGGCGCACCCGCTCACCCGATCCGGCCAGGCGCAGGGCGGTGGCGGTGCCGGTCGGGCCGGCGCCGGTGACGACGTGGAAGGACATGGAAGGCTCCTGGGTTGGCCGAGGGGTGGTGGCGTCCGACGGGGCGGCGCCGTGATCAACTCTCGGCCAGGGCCCGGCCGCACGGCAGGGCTCCGGCTGCCAAGGTTCCGGAGGTTCTGGCCATGTCCCCAGCCGCGCGCCCGCCCGCCTGCGCCCACCGCGCCGACGACGTCGTCCGCGTCGCGGACGTCCACCGGGTCGCGGTCGTCGCCGTGCCCCCGGTGACCGCCTTCGACCTCACCATCCCCGAGATCGTCTTCGGCTCCGCCGAGCTGGACGGCCGCCCGGCCTACGAGGTGCGGGTCTGCACGATCGAGCCGGGCCCGGTGGCGAGCACCAGCAGCCTCCAGGTGATCGTCCCGCACGGTCTGGAGGCGATCGCCACGGCCGACACCGTCCTGGTGACCGGATCGGCCTCCCGCGCCGACGCCGACGAACGGATCCTCACCGCCCTGCGCACGGCGGCCGAACGGGGCGCCCGGATGGCCTCGATCTGCACCGGCGCCTTCGTCCTGGCCCAGGCCGGGCTGCTCGACGGGCACAGCGCCACCACCTACTGGGTGCAGGCGGGCGCGCTGGAGCACCGCTTCCCCAAGGTGCGGGTGCTCCCGCAGGCGCTGTTCGTCGACGACGGCCCGGTGCTCACCTCGGCCGGGCTCACCGCCGGCATCGACCTGTGCCTGCACATGGTCCGCACCGACCACGGCGCGGCGGTGGCCAACGCGGTGGCCCGGCTGGCGGCGCTCTCGGCGGTCCGCGACGGGGGCCAGGGCCAGGTCCTGCCGACCCCGGTGGCCGCCCCGGACGGCAGCTCGCTCACCGCCACCCGCGCCTGGGCCCTCGCCCGGCTCACCGAACCGCTCACCCTGGCCGCCCTCGCCGCCCACGCGGGGGTGAGCGTGCGCACCCTCAACCGCCGCTTCCAGGCCGAGACCGGGACCACCCCGCTCCAGTGGCTGCTCACCCAGCGCCTCGAACAGGCCCGGGAGCTGCTGGAGTCCACCGCCCTGCCGGTCGACCAGGTCGCCACCCGGACCGGCTTCGTCACCCCCGACTCGCTGCGCCGCCACCTCCTCCAGCGCGTCGGCATGACCCCGCGCGCCTACCGCGCCCACTTCACCCGCCCCACGCCCCGCGGGAAGGGCTGACGGCCCCCCGGACCGGACGGCCCCCCGGACCGGACGGCCGAACGGCCGGGCGGGCTGCGCGGCGGCGGCCGGGGCGGGCACGCTGGGCGCATGGGACGAAGCGATGCGGTGGCCGCCCTGGTGCTGGCCGCCGGGGGCGGGCGGCGGCTGGGCGGGCGGCCGAAGGCGCTGCTCCGGTACCGGGGCCGGCCGCTGGTGGAGCACGCGGTGGCGGTGGCCCGGGCGGGCGGCTGCCGGGAGGTGACGGTGGTGCTGGGCGCGGACCGGGAGCGGGTGCGGTCGACGGCCCACCTGCCGGGCTGCCGCCTGGTCGCCAACCCGGACTGGGCGCGGGGCATGGGCTCCTCGCTGCGGGCCGGCCTGGCCGCGCTGCCGGCCCGGTCCTCGGCGGCCCTGGTGATGCTGGTCGACACACCGGGGGTGAGCCCGGCCGCGGTGGCCCGGCTGCTGGCCGCCCACCGGGCCGGGGCGCAGCTGGCCGCCGCGGCGTACAAGGGGCGGCGCGGGCACCCGGTGCTGATCGGGGCCCGGTACTTCGCCGAGGCGGTGGAGGGCGCGCGCGGGGACGCGGGGGCGCGCGCCCTGCTGGCGGCGCATCCGGACGACCTCATCCTGGTCGAGTGCGCCGACGTCGCCGCCCCGGACGACCTGGACACCCCGGACGACCTCGCCCGGTGGGGCGCGGAGTGACTCACGGGCCGCACCGGGCCGCAGGTGTCCGCCCCGTCCGACCGGGTCGGGGATCCGCATCCCACGCAAGGGGGAGGCCTCTCCTCCTCACCGCCGATCGATCGAGCGCACACCCCTGATTCCTCCCTGAGGATTGCCGCATTCCGCGCCGCGCCTCGCGGGTTTCGGGGAGCATGGAACGCGTCACCCACCCCCGACTCGAACGGACGGTGCCCGCGATGCCCGGACTGCCCGACGACTTCACCGGACACGACCCGGCCGGCCGCGGCCCGGGGGCGGCGGGTGGCGCCCGGGCGATCCGCTGCCCCGCCTGCCGGCGGGAGCACCTGTACGAGCCGCCGTCGCTGCCCTGCCCGTGCGGTGCCTCGCTCAAGGTGCCGCTGCTGCGCGGCGGGGTGCCGGTGCAGGTGCGCTTCCGCTCCTGGGAGGACTCCTGGCTGAGCATGCGCTGCCCGCACTGCGGGCGCTCCGACCAGTGGCCGCAGCCCGAGTTCACCTGCAACTGCGGGGCCACCGTGCGGCTCCCGGTGGACCGGACGACCCGGCTGGGCGGCGGCTCCACCGCCGGTCCGCTGGGCGCCACCGCCGGTCCGCGGGCCTCCCACCCGTACCCGGCGCGTCCCGCGCAGTCGCTGGACGCGCCCGCCGCGGCGCCGCCGGTCGCGGGGGCGGGGGCCGGCGCCCCGTCGGCACCGTGGCGGCGGCGCGCGCCGTTCCGTCCGCACCCGGTGCGGACCTCGCAGGACGCGGTGTTCACCGCGGCCCGCTACCTGGAGTGGCTGGGCTTCGACGACCTGGAGCTGACGGAGGCCCAGGAACGCGACGGGGTCACCCTGTTGGGCAGCCGGATGGTCGCGCAGGTGGACACCTGGACCGAGCCGGCCGACGTGAAGTCGGTCGAGTGCCTGTGGCTGCAGACCCTGCACGCGGAGGAGATGGCCGCCGCGATGTTCACTCTTGCGGGCTATTCGCACCAGGCCACGGTGCGCGGCGAACAGCTGCTGGTGGCCCTGTTCAGCCTGGACCTGGCGGGGGTGCCGCAGCCGGCGAACGGCGCCGCGGAGGCTCTGATGGAGACCGGCTGGACGTCCTGAGGCCCCGCCCCGGGCCCGTCCGGCCGGGCGCTGATCGTTTAGACGAAAACCCGCCCGGGCGCAACAACCTCCGCTCGTGATCTGGTGCACAAGCTCGCCCCCGTGTTGAATTGCCGCCACAGCGCGGGCCTGTGGCGCGTCATGCCACGTCCGGGGAGGGGCCCGCTTCCTGCTGGATGGCGCGCACAAGGAGGTGGCGTTGTCGGAGCACGGATGGGGCCCTAGTGGCCGGGACGCACGGGGGCCGGCGGCGCCCCCGGAGCCGGGGGACACCGTGTGGCGACTGCGGTCCCGGGCGTGCTGGCGGGAGGCCGCGGAGTTACTGCGACCGGCCGCCGAACGCGATCCGGCGGCGGCGCTCGTCAGAGCCGAACTACTGATCGAGCAGTGCCTGTTCACGGCCGCCCACTGGGGCCAGGCCGAGCAGGCGCTGCGCCTGGCCGAGGCGGTCGCGGCGACCACCGAACAGCGCGCCTCGGCCGCCTGCGCCCGGGGCTTCCTGGCCTACGTGGCCAGCGTGCTCGGCGCCCGCGACCGGCTGGACGAGGCGCAGGCCGCGCTCGGCCGCACCTCGGCCCTGCTGCCGCCGGACGCACCGGGCCGACCCCTGCTGGACTTCCGGCGGGGGCTGGTCGCGGAGAACCTGCTGCGCGACCCGACGGCGGCCTGGATCGCCTACCGGCGGGCGCACGAGGGCGCGGCCGAGCGGGGCGACGAGCTGCTCCGCTCGTCGACCTGGCGGCACCTGGCCGCGCTGGCGCTCGCCGCCGGGGACCGCGAGCGGGCGCGGGAGGGCTTCGACGCCTCGCTGCGGCTGCGCGAACAGCTGGGGTTCACGGTGGGGGTGGCGCCGGCGCTGGCGGCGCTGGCCGAGGTGTCCGAGCCGGCCGAGGCCGCCCGGCTGCGGGCGGAGGCGGCCCGGCTGGTGCAGGCGCTCGGGGGCGTGCCGGTCTGGCTCGCCCGGCAGCTGGGCGCGGCCCGCGCGTCGGGCGCGCCCCCGGACGAGCGCGTCGAGAGGCAGGCCCAGGGCCCGATCAGCTAAGGTGACCCTAACCTGGCCGGGTCGAGCAGTGCCCCGGCCAGGTTCACCTTGCCGGTTCCGGACTCCGCCGGCCCCCGGCCGGCGGGCCCGGACGTTCCGCTCGACGGCGCCACCGTTGCGCCGGCGCGCCGGAGTGCGCGCCCTTCACGCCGGGCGGCGGGTTCACCGCCCCGGCGTCCGGCGCCCCGGCGCACCTCGGACACTCCGGGCGCCGCCGGACCGGCCGTCGCCTCGTCCACCCCCGCCGCGGCCCCCGGAATTCCCGCCTCCCCTTTTCCCCATACAAATACGACGATGAGATTTATCCCTCGTCAGAAATCCCTCTCGCCGGTGCATTGACAGGAAATCAGCCATCCTCCGGCCGGGCATCCGCCATGATGGTCCCCGCCATCACGACGCAGGAATTGCGGCGCAGGAAAGCGAGGCTGGTCCAGGCGATGAAATTGTCCGACATACCGCTGGGTTGGGCCGTCACCGGCGTTGCGGTGCTGCTGGTCAGCGCGCTCCTGGTGGCCCTGGCCCGGAACCGGGGCACCACGGGCGGCGGGAGCGCCGCGGATTCCTGGGAGCGCTCGGAGGAACGCCGCCGCCGCAAGGAGTCCCTGTACGGCGGGGCCTCGTACACGCTGCTGTTCTGCTGCGCGGCCGTGGCCGCCGCGCTCTCCTTCCACGGCCTGGTCGGTTTCGGGGTGCAGAACCTCAACCTGTCCGGCGGCTGGGAGTACCTGGTCCCGTTCGGCCTGGACGGGGCGGCGATGTTCTGCTCCGTGCTCGCCGTCCGCGAGGCCAGCCACGGCGACGCGGCGCTCGGCTCCCGGCTGCTGGTCTGGCTGTTCGCCGGGGCCTCGGCCTGGTTCAACTGGGTGCACGCCCCGCGCGGCTTCGGCCACGCCGGCGCGCCGCAGTTCTTCGCGGGGATGTCGCTCTCGGCCGCCGTGCTGTTCGACCGGGCGCTCAAGCAGACCCGCCGGGCCGCGCTGCGCGAGCAGGGACTGGTCCCCCGCCCGCTGCCGCAGATCCGGATCGTCCGCTGGCTGCGCGCCCCGCGCGAGACCTACGCCGCCTGGTCGCTGATGCTGCTGGAGAACGTGCGCAGCCTGGACGAGGCGGTCGACGAGGTCCGCGACGACAAGCGCGAGAAGGCCCGGGAGAAGGAGCGCCGCAAGCTGGCGGGGCGCCGCGAGCGGGCCGAGATCCGGGCGATCAACCGCACCAACAGCGTCTGGCGCCCGCGCGGCGGCGGACCGCCCCCGGCGCCGGCCGCCCGGCAGCTGGAGTCCGGCCCGGAGTCCGCCATAGCGACCGCCCCCGACGGCGGCGCCGGCGGCCCCGGAGCCGACCGGCCCGCCGTCGAGGGCACCGTCACCCAGCCCGGCCTGCCGGCCAGGCCCGAGCGGCGCACCATCGACCTCACGACGGAGGACGACACCGTGACCCTGCCGCGGCTGGAGGACCTGGAGCGGAAGCTGAAGGACCTGGAGCAGCAGTTCGGCTGACGCCCGGGCGGTCACAACTCGACGGTCACCGCCGGACGGTCGTCCGCGGGCGTCACGCTGAGCTCGAACCACATCCGCTTGCCCGACCCCCGGGGCTCCACGCCCCAGCCGTCGGCCAGCGCCTCGACCAGCATCAGCCCACGCCCGGAGGAGGCCTGCTCCCCCGGCGTGCGGCGGGTCGGCCAGAGGTCCGACTCGTCCTCCACCTCGACCCGCAGCCGCGCCCGGCCGCCGTCCGCGGCCGGCTCCCGGTAGAGCCGGGCGGTGAACATGGCGTCCCGGTCGGTGTGCCGGATGGCGTTGGTGACCAGCTCGGAGGAGAGCAGCTCGGCGGTGTCGATCAGCTCGGCGACCCCCCAGCGGCGCAGCGCGTCGCGCAGCTCGGCGCGGACCTCGGAGATCCGGGCGAGGTCCGCCTGGCCGATCCGCCGGCGCAGCTGCTGGGCGGCCAGACCACCCTCGGGGCCGTCCCAGCGCAGCAGGAGCAGCGCTATGTCGTCCTCGCGCTCGCTGGAGTCGGCGGCCTGCGAGGCGATCCGGTCGGCGAGCTCGTCCAGCGGGTCGCGGCCGGTCTCGGCGGGGTCCGCGAGCGGTTCGGAGAGCACCGAGGTGAGCCGGGCGATGCCCTCGTCGAGGTCCATGCCGCGCGCCTCGACCAGGCCGTCGGTGCAGAGCAGCACGGTCTCGCCGGGATCGAGGCTGAACCGGGTGACCCGGTACTCCTCGTCCGGGGCGATGCCGAGCGGCAGCCCGCCCGCCACCGGGACGGCGGTGGCGGTGCCGTCGCCGCGCCGCACCACCGGGTCGAGGTGGCCGGCCCGGACGGCGTAGACCACGCCGTAGTCGACGTTGACCTCGGCGTAGGTGCAGGTGGCGAAGTGATCGGTGTCGAGGTCGGCGAGGAAGCGGGAGGCCCGGGCCATCACCGCGGCGGGCGGGTGGCCCTCGGCGGCGTAGGCGCGCAGGGCGATCCGCAGCTGGCCCATGATGCCGGCCGCGTGCACGTCGTGGCCCTGGACGTCGCCGATCACCAGGCCGACGTGGCCGCCGGGCAGCGGCACCACGTCGTACCAGTCGCCGCCGATCTGCAGACCGGAGCCGGCCGCCAGGTAGCGCACCGCGGTGGTGACGCCGGGCACGGACGGCACGGTGCGCGGCAGCATGACGCGCTGGAGGCCGGCCGCCAGCTCGTGCTCGGCGTCGTGCAGCCGGGCCCGGGCCAGTGACTGGGCGACCAGGCCGCCGAGGGTGGAGAGCAGGGTGCGCTCGTCGGCGTCGAGCCGGCGGTCGTCGTCGAAGCTGACCACGCAGACGCCGATCGCCCGGCCGCTGGCGACCAGCGGCAGGAAGGCCCAGGAGCTGCGGCTGGTGCGGCGGGCCTGTTCCCAGACGTCGGGGTAGCGCTCGCGGTACTCCTCGCGGCTGGTGCAGAACACCGGGGCGCGGCCCCGCAGCGCCTCGGCGGCGGGGTGGCTGGGCGGCAGCACCGAGCGGTCGTAGCCGGCCAGCTCGTCGGTGCGGTAGCCGGAGGCGCCGAGGATCTGCACCCGGCCGGCCTCGTGGGAGGCGAGCACCAGGCCGTCCGGCGGCAGGCCGGGCAGCGGCAGCTCGGTGAAGACCCGGGCGACGTCCCGCACGGTGACCGCCTCGGAGAGCGCGCGGGCGGCCTCCTTGATGAAGCGGGAACGCTCCTCGCGCAGCAGGGCGAGCCGGTCGGCGCGGTCGCGCTTGTGCAGCTCGACGGTGGCGTCCCAGACGAAGCCGACCATCCGGGAGGCGCGGCCGAAGGCGTCGGCGAGGACCCGGCCGCGGAAGCGGACCGCCCGCATGGCGCCGCCCTGGCCGACCGTCCGGTAGTAGGCGCCGCACTGGCCGAGCTCGGCGACGGCGCGTTCCACCCGGCGGCGCACCACGGGGGCGTCCTCGGGATGGAGCAGGGCGAGGAAGGAGGCGGAGGAGCGGTCGAAGCGGCCCTTCTCGACGGCGTCGAGGCCGACGATGGTGCAGGCGCGCTGGTCGCCCTCCAGGATGTCGCGGCGGATGTCCCAGTCGAACGAGCCGATGCCGTTGGCGGCCATCGCGGGCTCCAGCCAGTCCGGCGTGGAGTCGCCCGGGGAGAGCGGCAGACCGCCGGAGAGCATCGGCGCGAGCCGGCCGGCCGCGAGGCCGGGAGCGGTGCGCAGCGAGTGCCGCCGGGCCGCCTGCGCGGGCGGTCTGGCCCGCCCGGAGCCGGTCGTGGACGGACCGGCTGGGAGGGCCGGCCCCGGTGACTCGGGCTCTGTGGGCATGCTGCTCCTGCCGCTGCCGTGGCGGACCGCGCCGACCGTCCGGACGGGCCGCGTGGCGGGTGATGGGTGGTGCTCGACGGTCGCGCGCCAACGGGCGGTCATCGGTCGAGGTGGTCATTCCCCGCCGCTTCTCGCACGTGGGCACACATTCCCACCATCCTGGCCAATGTTCGGCCGAGCGGCAATGGCAACGGGCCGGGAATCTTGCCTTCCGCCTTCGCTTCCGGGCATCGTTCGGCAGCGAACGGTGCTCGTACGACAAACGGCGGCCGAGTGCGCCGGACGGCCTCAGGCGCCGACGGTGGCCAGTTCGAACCAGGTGACCTTGCCGTCGCCGCGCAGCTGGACGCCCCAGGAGTCGGCGAGCGCCTCGACCAGCTGCAGTCCGCGGCCGGAGGTGGCGTACTCGGCCTCCGGTTCGCGGCGGCGGACGGGCAGCCGGGCCGTGCCGTCCTGGACCTCGATGCGCAGCCGCTGGTCACCGGTGATCACCGCGTCGAAGACCGCGCCCTGGCCGGTGTGCTGCAGCGCGTTGGTGACCAGCTCGGAGGTGAGCAGCTCGGCGGTGTCGGCCAGCTCGGGCACGCCCCACAGGCCGAGCGCGGCGCGCAGCCGGCGGCGGACCGCGCCGACGGCCACCAGGTCGGCGGCCTCCAGGGCCAGGTGGAGCCGGCGGTTGAGCGCGCATCCGGGCGACGGTGCGCCCGGCCGGGTGACGCCCGCCGGGTTCACGTGTCCGGCGCCGGGGGCCGCCGTGCCCGCCGGAGCCCCCTGGCCGGTTCCGGTCACCCGGAAGGCTCCTCCCGAACTTGTCCGCTGCCGCGGGAATCGCGACTGACCGTCCATCACCCCTGCCCCCGCCCTCGTTCCGGGCCGCCGGTCCGGATCCCCCGCCGGCCGGTCGGCCCCCTTGGTACTGACCAATCTTCGTCATGCCCAGCTTTCGGCATTTGGAACAGTGCCCAGGCGATCACCTGGGGTGAAAGGGGCACGGGACGCTTCACGTGATCCAACTGCCCGCGCCGGACGGGTTTGCGAAGCGTACGGGCGGTTTTCGACCTCCGGCGCCACCGCCCGGGCCCGTCGACGGGCCGATCGCCGCGGGAGCGGCAAGGCTGGACAGGGCGGGCGGCTCCGGGTTCAATGGCCGGAGATGTTTGAACGCCGTTCTAACAATCCTCACCCCCCTCTCCCGGCGACCGCGAGCGAGGAACCGTGCGACTGACCCCCACCGAGCGGGACCGGCTGCTGATCTTCACAGCAGCCGAGCTGGCCCGCGCCCGCCGCGCCCGAGGCGTCCGCCTCAACATCCCCGAGGCGACCGCGCTGATCGCCGACGCCGTCTGCGAGGCCGCCCGGGACGGCCGGCGCCTGGCCGAGGCGATCGAGGCCGGCCGCTCCGTGCTGACCGCCGACGACGTGCTGCCCGGCGTGCCCGACGTGGTCACCGTGGTGCAGGTCGAGGCGGTCTTCGACGACGGCACCCGGCTGGCCGTCGTCAACGACCCGTTCAGGGGCGCCGGCTCGCTCGGCGACGAGGCCCCCGGCGGGGCGCTGCTCGGCGACGGCGCCGGCTACGACCCGGTCGAGGAGACCGTCGTCCTGCCGGTCCACAACACCTCCGGGGTGCCGATCTCGGTCACCTCGCACTTCCACTTCTTCGAGGCCAACCCGCGCCTGGCCTTCGACCGCGCCGCCGCCTACGGCACCCACCTGGCGATCCCGGCCGGCTCCTCGGTGCGCTTCGACCCGGGCGCCACGGTCGAGGTCGGCCTGGTGCCGATCGGCGGCGAGCGGGTCGCCATCGGCTTCGCCGGCCTGGTCGACGGCCCGCTGGACGCCCCCGGCGCCAAGGAGGCCGCCCTGGCCAAGGCCCGCGCCACCGGTTACCTCACCCAGTTCGACGACGCGGAGGTCGAGTCGTGACGTCCATCACCCCCCACGACTACATCTCCGTGCACGGCCCGCGCGCCGGCGACCGGATCCGGCTCGGCGACTCCGGGCTGATCGTGCGCGTCGAGTCCGACTCGCAGGCGCCGGGCGACGAGTTCCTGGCCGGCTTCGGCAAGACCGCCCGCGACGGCCTGCACCTCAAGCCCGCCGCCGTCCGCGACACCTGCGACGTGGTGATCAGCAACGTCCTGGTCATCGACGCGATCCAGGGCATCCGCAAGACCTCGATCGGCCTGATCGGCGGCCGGATCGCCGCCATCGGCCGGGCCGGCAACCCCGACACCCTGGACGGCGTCGACGTGGTGGTCGGCACCGGGACGACGATCGTCTCCGGCGAGGGCATGATCGCCACCGCCGGCGCCATCGACACCCACGTCCACCTGCTGTCGCCGCGGATCATGGAGGCCTCGCTCGCCTCCGGCGTCACCACCATCATCGGCCAGGAGTTCGGCCCGGTCTGGGGCGTCGGCGTCAACTCACCGTGGGCGCTGCGGCACGCCTTCAACGCCTTCGACGCCTGGCCGGTCAACATCGGCTTCCTCGGCCGCGGCTCCTCCTCCGACGAGGCCCCGCTGATCGAGGCGCTGGCCGAGGGCGGCGCCTCCGGCTTCAAGGTGCACGAGGACATGGGCGCGCACACCCGCGCCCTGGACACCGCGCTGCGGGTCGCCGAGGAGTACGACGTCCAGGTCGCCCTGCACACCGACGGCCTCAACGAGTGCCTGTCCGTCGAGGACACCCTGCGCGTCCTCGACGGACGCACCATCCACGCCTTCCACATCGAGGGCTGCGGCGGCGGCCACGTGCCCAACGTGCTGAAGATGGCGGGCGTGCCGAACGTCATCGGCTCCTCCACCAACCCCACCCTGCCGTTCGGCCGGGACGCGCTGGGCGAGCACTTCGGCATGATCGTCTCCGCGCACGACCTCAAGGTCGACCTGCCCGGCGACGCCGCGATGGCCCGTGACCGCATCCGGGCCGGCACGATGGGCGCCGAGGACGTCCTGCACGACCTGGGCGTCATCGGCATCACCTCCTCCGACGCCCAGGGCATGGGCCGGGCCGGCGAGACCGTGCGCCGCACCTTCGCCATGGCCGGCAAGATGAAGGCCGAGCTCGGCCCGCTCGGCGGAGGCTACGGGACGACCGAGGGCGGCGACGACAACGAGCGCGTGCTGCGCTACATCGCCAAGCTCACCATCAACCCCGCCATCGCCCACGGCCTGGCCCACGAGGTCGGCTCGATCGAGATCGGCAAGCTCGCCGACATCGTGCTGTGGCGCCCGGACCACTTCGGCGCCAAGCCGCAGCTGGTCCTCAAGGCCGGCTTCCCCGCGTACGGCGTGGTCGGCGACCCCAACGCCTCCACCGACCGCTGCGAGCCCCTGGTGCTCGGCCCGCAGTTCGGCGCGCACGGCGCCACCGCCGCCGACATCTCGGTGGCGTTCGTCGCCCAGGCCGCCGCCGACGGCGCCTACCTCGACCGCCCCGCTGACGGCCTGCCCACCCGGCGCCGGCGCGTCGGCGTCCGGGGCACCCGCGGCATCGGCCCGCGCGACATGGTGCGCAACGCCCGGGTCGGCCAGGTCGAGGTCACCGAGACCGGCCTGGTCTCGCTCGACGGCGCCCCGCTGCGCTCCGAGCCCGCCGAGAGCGTCTCGCTCAGCCGCCTCTACTTCCTCTGACCCTCCCCGCCCACCGAAGGACGCCGCGATGACCACCCCCACCCCCACCCCCGCCTCGCTCGGCTACCGGATGCCCGCCGAGTGGCATCCGCACGACCGCACCTGGATGGCCTTCCCGACCGACAACCCGACCTTCGACACGCCCGAGCACCTGCACGCGGCGCGCGAGGCCTGGGCGAACGTCGCCAACACCGTCGTCCGGTACGAGCCGGTCACCCTGATCGTGAACACCGGTGAGAGCGCGGAGGCCCGCAAGTACGTCGCCGACGCGGTGGAGATCGTCGAGCGCCCGCTGAACGACGCCTGGATGCGCGACATCGGCCCGAGCTTCCTGGTCGACGGCGAGGGCGGGCTGGCCGCCGCCGACTGGATCTTCAACGGCTGGGGCGCGCAGTCCTGGGCCCGCTGGGACAAGGACCAGCACATCGCCGAGCACATCGGCGAGCTGACCGGGGTCCGGCGGTTCGCCTCGAAGCTCATCAACGAGGGCGGCGGCATCCACGTCGACGGCGAGGGCACCGTGCTCGTCACCGAGACCGTCCAGCTCGGCGAGGGCCGCAACGCCGACTGGACCAAGGAGCAGGTCGAGGCCGAGCTGCACGCCTTCCTCGGCACCACCAAGGCGATCTGGCTGCCGCGCGGGCTCACCCGCGACTACGACGAGTTCGGCACCCGCGGGCACATCGACATCGTCGCCTCCTTCGTGCGCCCCGGCGTCGTCGTCGCCCACGTCCAGCCGGACCCGGCTCACCCCGACCACGAGGTGTGCAAGGAGCTGGTGGCGATCCTGCGCGCCTCCACCGACGCCCAGGGCCGCCCGCTGGAGGTCGTCGAGCTGCCCGCCCCCACCGTCCTGCTGGACGAGGAGGGCGAGCCGGTCGACTACTCGTACATCAACCACTACGTGGCCAACGGCGCCGTGGTGCTGTGCGCCTTCGACGACCCGCGCGACCAGGAGGCCGCCGCGATCCTGGCCGAGGCCTACCCCGGCCGCACGGTCGAACTGGTCGACGCCCGCGAGATCTTCGCCAACGGCGGCGGCATCCACTGCATCACCCAGCAGCAGCCGAAGGCCTGATCCCGCCCGGACCCGCGGGCGGCCGGCGGCCGGTGCTACCGGTGGTACCTCCCCAGGTCGTCGGTGGTGAGTCCGTGGGAGCTGTGCATCGCGATCGAGCTGTAGGAGGAGCGCAGGGCCCGCAGCTGGGCGAGCCGCTCCTGCTCGGCCAGCACCCCGTCGAGGTTCTCGGTCGGGCCGCTGCGGCACCGGTGCAGGTGCACCGTCAGGCCGGTCACCAGGACGGCGAGGCCGGCGAACAGGGCGATCATCGTGGCCATGGCCACCCCCTCGGGTCGGCGGCGTTCCAACCGGTTCGTACCCGCAGGAGCGGGGCGCCGAACCGTCCGGCGTCCCGCTCCGTGGCCGCCCGGCCACGGCCGGTATCGTGAAGGCCCCCTTGAACCCGGAGGAGCAGCACCGATGGCCGACGCCCGCCCGCGCCGACCGGCCCGCCCCCGCGAGGAGGTCTTCGCCACCGCGCGCGCCGCGATCGCCGAGCACGGGCTCGCCAAGCTCACCATGGCCGGCCTCGGCAAGCAGCTCCAGATGAGCGCCGGGCACCTGCTCTACTACTTCGGCAGCAAGGACCAGCTGCTGCTGGAGACCCTCCGCTGGAGCGAGGAGCAGCTCGGCGCCCGGCGCCGGACGGTGCTCGCCGACGGCGGCCGCGACGTGCGGCAGCGGCTGGACGCGTACACCGCGCTCTACCTCCCGGAGGGCCCGGGGGACCCGCGCTGGATCCTCTGGGTCGAGGTGTGGGGGCGCTCCCCCGCCAGCGAGGAGCTGCGGCAGGGGCAGTTGGAGATCGAGGCGCCCTGGCAGGCCGACCTGGTCGCCCTGATCGAGGAGGGCACGGCCACCGCCCGGTTCGCCCCCGGCGACGCCACCGAGCGCGCCATCCAGATCCGCGCCCTCCTCGACGGCCTCGCCGTCCCCCTCGCCCTCGGCCTGCCCGGCGCCGACCGCCCCCGCGCCCACCACCTCGCCGCCACCGCCTGCACCACCCTCCTCGGCTCCGACGGGGATTAGGCGGCTATCCCTGCGCCGGATTGCCGAGCAGCTTGCGCCGTTCCCGGCGGTTGGGGTGGCGGACGGTCACGCCCGCCATGCCGCCGGACCCGGTCAGCCGGATCAGTGGAGTCCCCGGGAGCCGGTCGGGAGTGGTCTTGTCCTTCAGGCCGCCGATACCGGGATCCATGCCGCCGGTGTCCACGGCCCAGGCGTCCGGGACGACGATCGTGACGCCGGCCATCTCCCCGTAGGCCTCCACCACGACCTCCGTGAGGTGGCACTCGACCCGGGTGAAGTCGAGCTTCACACCCCCGAGACCTCCGCGCGCGATCACGTGCCCGGGGACCTCCCAGCGCCCGGGGCCGTACGACACGCCGGACATGCCGCCCTTGAGCACCAGCGGCTGCCGGCCCTCCCCGGGATTCCGGCCGGGCAGGTCGGCGGTCAGCACGGCCAGCTCGCCGTGGGTCCTCGACTTCAGCGCCCGCTCCAGGCGGTCGTCCAGTTCCTCCAGATCGATCCGCCCCTCGGCCGCCGCGTCGCGCAGGCGCGCCACCACGGCCTCCCGGTCGTCGTGGGAGGCGCGGATGTCGCCTGGGGGCACGGGGCCCGGAGAGCTCTCCGGAGGCTGGACGGTCATGGCCGCAAGGATAAGGAGCCGGGGGGCTACTCGGTCCAGATGGCCGCGGCGGTGCGGTCGTCGGTGTAGCCCTTGGCGCGGACCTGGACCTGGCGCAGGAAGTCGACGGTGCCCGGCGGGTGGGGGTGCGCCCAGTGGGAGGCCAGGAAGTGGGCGACGGCCGGTTCCTCGGCGACCGGGCGGGCCAGCCCGGGGGTGCAGAGCAGCAGGATGTCGCCCGGGGTCGCCGGGACCATCCGGAAGCGGAACGGGCGGGGATCCGCCGGGGTCTCCGGCGCCGGCGGCTGACCGTCGGGCTGGTGCAGCAGCCGGGCCGCGTACGCGTCGATCCAGTGGCCCGAGCGCAGCAGGTACAGCCCGCCCGGGCCGACCCCGAACGCCGCCCGGTAGCCGGCCCGCGGATCGAGCGAGACCAGCAGGCAGTGCAGCGAGGCCGGGGACGGGTCCGCGTCCGCCGCGTCCGCCGCGCCCCCCGGGGCCAGCGCGCGGAGCGGGGCGACGGCGCTCAGCGCGAGCCGCTGGAGGCCGTAGCGGAGCCGGTCCCGGGCGCCGTCGCGCAGGTCGGCGGAGAGGCTCTCGCGGCTGCGGCCGACGGCGCCGGCGAGCTGGCGGCCGGCCTCGGCCGCCGCGGTGGCGACCGCCTCGGCGGTCGGGCCCGCGTGGTCGAAGCCGCCGAGCACCGCGAGCAGCACGCCCTCCGCCCCGTCGCCGAACCGGGTCACCAGCAGGGAGTCCCGCCGGGGCTCGCCCCGGTGGCGGGCGGAGTCGCCGCGGACGGAGACCGCCCGCAGGGTGGTGGCGGCGTACTGGGCGCCCTCCAGCACGGTGTCGGCGACCACGCCGCCGAGCGCGCCGGGGTCGGCCTCGGGGACGGCGGTCGGCTCGGGGCCGTAGGTGGGCGGGCGCTCGCCGACGTGCGGCACGGCGGGCGCGGCCTCGGCCCGCCCGGGCCGGGGCGCCGGGCGCGGCGCGGGGGGCGGCGCGGGGGGCTCGACGGGCGCCGGTTCGGGGGCGGCCGGCTCGGGCTCGGCCTCCTCGGCGGCGGCCGGTTCCGGTGCGGGAGCGGGCTCGGGAACCGGCTCGGGCTCGGGTTCCGGCTGCGGCTGCGGCTGCGGAGCGGCCTCGGCCACGGGCTTGGGGCGCGGTTCCGGCACCCGGGCGTCCGCCGCCCAGGAGGGGGCGGGGAAGCGGTGCGTCTCGTCGGCGGCCGGGGCCTCGACGGCCGGAGCTTCGGCCGCCGGGCCCCGCGGGGAGATCACGCCGACGGCGGTGTCGAACCAGTCGTCGATGCTGTCCCGCCCCGGCACCTCCTCGCCGCCCCCGTCCTGCGGCACCTCCTCCGCCACCGCCTCGGCCGCCCCGGCCACCGCCTCCTCCTCGGGCGCGCCGCGCTGCTGCCCGATGAGTCCGGCCGCCGTCTCGAACCAGTCGTCGACGCTGCCCTCCCCCGACTCGGCGTCCGGGGTGTCGGGGAGGGTGCCGGCCGGGCCCGCGTAGACCGTGTCCCACCAGCCGTCCTCCGGCCGGTGCTGCTGCTGCGCGGGTGCACCCTGCTTGGTCATCTGGCGGCTCCTGGTCGCTGGCTCGACGTCATTGTCCCCAAGCGCCGCGGCGCTGTCCGGGTTTCGGCGACAACCGCGCGCACATCGGCCGATATCGATCACCGGGTTCGCCGCCCGTTTCGTTTCCGTTCCTCCCGCAGTCGACCGAACCGCCCCGACCAGGGTGTTTCCGGGGTATTCCGGTAACTCCGCACCGGAAAATGAGGACCGAGGAGGGGGCTCGCTTCACTCGTTCGGCTGATTAAATGTGCGCATGACCGCGTCGGCCCCCAGCAACCCCCGACCGGGGAGGGCCGCACTCGCGGTCCGCCCGGTGGGCGCGCTGTGGATCCTGCTGCTGGTCGGGCTGCTGATGGCGCTGCCGTGCGCGGCGCACGCCAAGGCGGCCACGGCCGAGCGGCCGGGCTTCCCGGTGACCGTCCCGGCCGACCCCCCGGTCGGTCCCCCGACGGGTCTCGTCGCCGACCTCGCGGCCGGCGCACCGGTCCACCCGCACGGCTCCGCCGCCACCGGTCCGGCCACCGTGCCGCAGACCCTCGGCGACCGGATCCGGGCGGAGAGCCACCGGCACTGGACCTGGTGCTCGGTCGACGGCGACCCGCCGCACCGCAACAACGGCTGCTCCAGCCACCCGTACTGCGCCCAGGACGCCCAGCTCCCCAACCCGCCGCCGCACCCGCAACCCGCGGCGGCGCCCCTGACCCCGACCCCCGAGGCGCTGCCCCGGGTGGTGCCCGCCGGGCTGCTGGTCGGCCCGCACCCCGCGCCCGACCTGCACGAACTCCAAGTACACCGGTCCTGAGTGGAACCCACCGCCGGCCCTGACCCAGCGCCCGCCGACCACCGCGTCGCCGGGCGGACGGGACCGACGGATCCGCCCCTTCCCACCACTTCTTCAGACCGCCGCGCCCGATGCGCGGTGGGGACAAGGACACCGCATGGGTTCCGCCTCCAAGCAGTCGAACAAGTCGCAGGGCAACAAGCCGAGCGCCAAGCAGGCGAGCAACGACCGCCGCGCCCGGATCGCCGAGCTGCGCGCCGCCGAGCAGCGCCGCGACCGCCGCAACAAGATCATCGCCGGTTCGGTGGCCGGCGTGCTGGTGATCGCGGCGATAGCCACCGGCACCTGGATCGTGGTCGACGCCAACAAGGACAAGAAGGCCAAGCAGGCCGCCGCCGCGGCCCCGATCGACGGCGTGCAGACCTTCGGCGACCTGAGCCGCAACCACGTCAAGGAGAAGGTCACCTACCCGCAGACCCCGCCGGTCGGCGGCGACCACAACGCGATCTGGGCGGACTGCATGGGCACCGTCTACGACCAGCCGGTCGAGAACGAGCGCGCCGTCCACTCGCTGGAGCACGGCGCGGTCTGGGTGACCTACAACGGCAAGGCCACCCCGGAGGACATCAAGACCCTCTCCGACAAGGTGAAGGCCACCCCGTACTCGCTGATGAGCCCGTACCCGGACGAGCAGGGCACCATCACCCTGAGCGCCTGGTCGACCCAGCTCACCGTGGACAGCGCCAGCGACCCCCGGGTGAACCAGTTCTTCACCAAGTACGTCCAGGGCAAGCAGACCCAGGAGCCGGGCGCCTCCTGCAGCATGGGGTCGATGTGACCGCCGCCGAGGAGACCCCGGCCGAGGCCGGCTCCGCGGACGCCACGGACGCCGCGGAGGGGGCGGACCGCGCGGCCTCGCGCCGGCGGATCTGGTGGCCGGCCGCGCTGGCCGCCGCGCTCGCCCTCGCGCTCGGCGTGCCGGCCCTGGTGGCGGGCGGGACGTCCGCCTCCGGGTCCTCCTCGTCGCTCAGCGCGCCGGCGGACGACTCGCCGGAGGCCGGGTTCGCCCGCGACATGTCGACCCACCACCAGCAGGCGGTGGACCTGTCGTTCATCGTCCGCGACCGGACGTCGGACGAGCCGACCCGGACCCTGGCCTTCGACATCATCAACACCCAGGCCAACCAGCGCGGCATGATGATGGGCTGGCTCGACCAGTGGGGGCTGACCCAGCACTCCCCGGCCAAGCCGATGGCCTGGATGGCGATGGGCGGCCACGGCCACGGCGCCGACTACCAGGCGCACGACGGCTCGCTGATGCCCGGCATGGCCACCACCACGCAACTCGCCAAGCTCCGGTCGCTGAGCGGGCGGGACGCCGAGGTGTTCTACCTGCAGCTGATGCTGGAGCACCACAAGGGCGGCGTGGAGATGGCCCAGGGCTACGTCGACGTGGCGCGCAACCCGGCGGAGAAGCGGCTCGCGGAGTCGATGGTGGCCGGCCAGACCTCGGAGATCGGGCTGATCACCGACATGCTCAAGGATCGCGGCGCCGCCCCCGGCGTGCCCGCCTCCTGACCCGCGCACCTCGCACGGCACCCTCACGGCCGGGGCGGTGGACGGAGTTCCGTCCACCGCCCCGGCCGTTGCCGTCCGCCCGTCGCCGGCCGACGCCCCGGCCGCCCGGCCGCTCAGCGCCGCCGCACCGGCCGGGTGAGCAGCACGGCCAGGGCCGCGACGGCGGCCAGCGCCAGCAGCACCCCTCGGCCAGCCGGCACCGGACCGGCCAGGTGGACGCCGAGCACCGGCAGCGCGGTGCCGAGGGCCGTGCCGAGGCTGCGGGCCATGTTGACCATGCCGCCGCCCACCGCCGAGCACTCGGCCGGGATCGCCCGCATCACCAGGGCGTTGTTGGCGGGCAGCAGCAGGCCGAGGCCGAAGCCGGCCACCAGCAGCGGGACCGCCGCCGCCAGGGCGGGCGCGCCCGCGGCGGGCAGCAGTGCCCAGCCCAGCAGCCCGGCGCCGGCCAGCGCCGCGCCGAAGCGGCAGCGGGCGACGTCCGACCAGCCGCGCGGCAGCAGCACGCCGCCGGCCGTCGCGGCCACCGCGAAGGCCGCCGGGAGCACGGTGATCACCAGAGCGGCGCGCCCGGTGGACAGGCCCGCCTCGGCGAACAGCACCGGGCCGAGCACCAGCGGGCAGAACAGCAGCAGGTAGCCGATCAGCGAGACGGCAAGGCCCGGGCGGACACCGGGGGTGTTGACCAGGCCGGGGGCGAGGATCGGCCGCGCGGCGCGGCGCTCCTGGCGGACCAGGCCGAGCCCGCTCAGCACGGAGGCGAGCAGCAGGGCGGCGACGGCCCAGCCGGGCAGCGGCAGGCCGGAGGCGGTGGAGAGGGCGAGCAGCAGCGCGGTGGTGGAGCCGGCGAGCAGCAGCAGGCCGGCCAGGTCGAAGCGTCCGTCCTCCGGGTCGGGCCGGGCGGCCCCCCGCGGCCGGGGCAGCGGGCGCGGCACCGGGCGGGCGTCCGGGCCGGCGTCGGGGCGGTGGGTGCGGGGCAGCAGGAACCACCCGGCCAGCAGGCCGACCAGGGCGACCGGCACGTTGATCCAGAACACCCAGCGCCAGGAGGCGTGCTCGACCAGCAGCCCGCCGAGGCTGGGACCGAGCGCCAGGCCGAGGCCCTGGGCGGCGGCCTGGATGCCGAGCGCCCGGCGCATCGCGTGCTCCGGCACGCCGCGGGCGACCAGCGCGACGCTGTTGGCCTGCATCATCGCGCCGCCGACGGCCTGCACGGCCCGGCAGGCGACCAGGGTGCCGAGGTTCCCGGCGAACCCGGCGCCGAGCGAGGCGAGGCCGAAGAGGGCGAACCCGCCGAGGTACACGGTCTTGCGGCCGACCAGGTCGGACAGCCGGCCGACCGGCGCGAGCAGCGCCACCAGGACCAGCAGGTAGGCGAGGGCGACCCATTCGACGGCGGCGAAGCCGGTGCCGAAGTGGCGCTGGAGCGCCGGGTAGACGAGGGCGGTGATGCTGGCGGTCAGCTGGCCGAGGAAGGCCCCGAGGCAGACCGTGCCGACGGCGAGCCAGTGGGCGTACCGCCGGCTGGCTATGCCGCGCGGCCGGGGGCGCTCGGTGAGCAGCCGGGTGGCGAGGGTCGACGGCGCGTTCATACAAGGAAATATATCGGATACAGATATGTTCTATCTACGATCTGATCTGCATCCGAGCGGCCCGCCCCGCGCTCGGGCCGTTCGCCCCCGACCCGTCCCCGGCGTTCGGGCGGTGTCCGGACCAGGCGCTACGCTGTCGGCCATGCCGTCGTCACCCTCTGTTCCCGAACCCGCTGCCGATCCGCAGGCTCCGGAACCGGACGCGATCGAGCGCGCCCGGCGGCTCACCGACGCGGTCACCCGGCTCCGCCGGGCGCTGCGCAGCAGTATCCGCACCGACTACCCGTGGGAGTCCCTGCCGATGGCGCAGGTCGAACTCCTCCAGACGCTCGCCGCCGCCCCGCTGCGGGTCGGCGAGCTGGCCACCCGGCAGCGGCTCGCCCCCAACACCGTCAGCGGCCTGGTCGGCAAACTGCTGGACGCCGGGTTCGTCGACCGCCAGGCCGACCCCGGGGACCGCCGCACCGCGCGGATCGCGCTCACCCCGGCCGGGCGGCGCCAGCTCGACGACTGGCAGCGGGCGCACGAACGCCGGATCGCTTCCGCGCTCGACGCCCTCTCCCCCGCCGACCGCGACGCCGTGGTGCACGCGCTGCCGGCCCTGGAGAACCTGGCCCGCGCGCTCGGCGGGACGGCCAACGGCTGAGCGGCCGACGGCGGGACGGCCAACGGCTGAGCGGCCGACGGCTGGACGGCCAACGGCTGAGCGGCCAACGGCTGGACGGCCGCCGGGCGGGGAAAACCGGTACCGCGCCGGACACCGGTCCGGCTAGCGTCCCGCCATGGACCCCGCGCTGATCCGCCTCGAAGCCTGGACCGACGCCGACCTCGCCCTGCTGCGCCTGGTCAACACCCCGCAGATGCGCCGGCACGTCGGAGGCCCGGAGAGCGAGGAGCGGACGCTCCTGCGGCACCGGCGCTACCTGGACTTCGTCCCCTCCGGCACCGGCCGCATGTACCGCGTCGTCCTGGAGCCGGCCGGCGTGGCGGTCGGCACGGTCGGCTACGCCGAGCGCGAGTGGCGGGGCGGGACCGTCTACGAGATGGGCTGGAACGTCCTGCCGCCGTACCAGGGCCGGGGCATCGCCGCGACGGCGGCCCGGGCCGCCGTCGGGGCCGCCGCCCGCACGGCCCGCCACCGGTACCTGCACGCCTTCCCCTCGGTGGGCAACCCGGCCTCCAACGCCGTCTGCCGCCGGGCCGGCTTCACCCTCCTCGGCGAGACCGACTTCGAGTTCCCGCCCGGCCGTCCGATGCGCAGCAACGACTGGCGGGTGGACCTGCGGGCGCTCCCGGACGGCCCGACCGGGAGCGCCTGACCCGGAGCGTGCGCGGGCGAGGGGACGCGGGTGACGCGGCGGCGGCTCAGAACAGCGAGGTGCCGCGCTCCAGGTCCAGCAGCCGGCGCTTGTTGTCGACGCCGGCGGCGAACCCGGTGAGGGAACCGTTGGCGCCGAGCACCCGGTGGCAGGGGCGCACGATCAGCAGCGGGTTGGCGCCGACCGCCCCGCCCACCGCGCGCACCGCGCGCGGGGACTCCCCCGCCAGGTCGGCGAGCTGCCCGTAGCTGACGGTCTCGCCGTAGGGGATCTTGTCGAGGACGGCCCAGATCCGCCGGCGGAACTCGGTGCCGACCGGGGCGAGCGGCAGGTCGAAGCCGGTGCGCTCGCCCGCGAAGTACTCGGTGAGCTGGGTGACCGGCTCCGCGAGCGCCTCCGGGTCGTGCACCCAGTCGTCGGCGGGCTCGGCGAGCGCGTAGCGCTGGCC
The DNA here is from genome assembly GCF_040296005.1 of Kitasatospora sp. NPDC002551. Classification (NCBI taxonomy): domain Bacteria; kingdom Bacillati; phylum Actinomycetota; class Actinomycetes; order Kitasatosporales; family Streptomycetaceae; genus Kitasatospora; species Kitasatospora sp. NPDC002551. The sequence goes on from NZ_JBEOWI010000056.1 coordinate 34,688, forward strand.
GGGGGCGGTGACGGTGGCCAGCGCGGCCGGGCCGCCGCCGTCCGGGACGATGCCGCTGAGCATCAGCCGGCCGAGCGGGCTCTCCATGAAGGTGAAGACGGTGGTGCTCATACTGGGGTGTTCTCCGTTCCGGTGCTGGGGTCGGCGGCCGCGGCCGCCCAGAGGCGGTGCACGGCGTAGGAGCGCCAGGGGGCCCAGGCCTCGGCCGCGAGGGCGGCGGACTTCGGGTCCCCCGGGGCGCCGAGCCGGATCAGTCCGTGCTTGACGCCGATGTCGCTCGGCAGGAAGACGTCGGGGTCGGCGAGGGCGCGCATCCGCAGGTAGCCGACCGTCCACGGGCCGATGCCGGGCAGGGCGAGCAGTCGCGCGGCCGCCTCCTCCCGGTCGACGCCGCCGTCCAGCCGCACGACGCCCTCGGCGAGGGCGGCGCACAGGCCGGTGAGGGCGCGGCGCCGGGCGGCCGGCATCGCGAAGTCCTCCGGGTCGGCGGTCGCCAGGGCGGCGGCGGCCGGGAAGAGCAGCCGCAGCCCCCCGCTGGGTTCGGGCAGCGCGGTGCCGTACTTCTCGGCGAGCCGGCCGGCCAGGGTGCGGGCCGCGCCGACGGTGATCTGCTGACCGAGGACGGCGCGCACGGCCAGTTCGTGCGGGTCGACGTGGCCCGGCGAGCGCAGTCCGGGGCGGGCCCGGACGAGCGGGCCGAGCAGCGGGTCGGCGCCGAGCTGTTCGTCGACCGCGACCGGATCGCCGTCCAGGTCGAACAGGACGCGCAGGCGCTGGACGGCGGTCGGCAGGTCGCGCAGGTCGGCGAGCAGCAGCCGGCAGTCGAGCCAGCCGCGGGTGACCGGCGTGCCGGGGGCGAGGCCGTCCACCTCGGCGATGCCGTGGCCGTACGGGAGCGCGAGGGTGCGGCGGTAGGTGCGCACCCCGGGGCGCGGGCCGGGCACGACCTCCTCCACGCCGGGGACGGCGCGCTGGGCGAGGAAGTCGATCAGGTGGTCGCTGTCCAGGGCGCCCCGGTAGGCGAGCCGCAGCGCGAGGCCGCCGGCCGGGGTGGCGGTGCGGCGGCCGGCCGCGACCTCGGCGCGCAGCCCGCTGGGGGTGCGGTCGTAGACCTCGCGGACGGTGTCGTTGAACTGCCGCACGGAGGCGAAGCCGGCGGCGAACGCGATGTCGGTGACCGGCAGCTCGGTGGTCTGCAGCAGCAGCCGGGCGGTCTGGGCGCGGCGGGCGCGGGCGAGCGCGATCGGGCCGGCGCCGAGTTCGGCGGTGAGCTGGCGCTGGAGCTGGCGGGAGCTGTAGCCGAGGCGCTGGGCCAGGCCGGCCACGCCCTCGCGGTCCACCACGCCGTCGCCGATCAGCCGCATGGCCCGGCCGACCAGGTCGGCCCGGTGGTTCCACTCGGGCGAGCCGGGGACGGAGTCGGGGCGGCAGCGGCGGCAGGCCCGGAAGCCGGCGTTCTGCGCGGCGGCGGCGCTGGGGTAGAAGGTGCAGTTGACGCGCTTCGGGGTCACGGCCGGGCAACTCGGCCGGCAGTAGATGCCGGTCGAGGTGACGGCCGTGAAGAAGACGCCGTCGAAGCGGGCGTCCCGGCTGTCCACGGCGCGGTACCGGATGTCGTCGTCGATCACGCTGTCCAGTCTGCGGCACCCGGCGGCCCTCGACTGGCGGGAATCGGACACGGGCGTCATGGACCGGGCGGGCGGAAAAATCCCGCGCCCCGGCGTCCGCCGGCCGGATAGCCTGCGCACGGCCCCGCCCCCCGATCCCAGGAGGTCCCTCCCGTGTCCGAGCAGCCCTACACCGGTGCGGACGACCCGCGGGTGACCGCCCTGCGGGTCGAGGAGTTCGCCTTCCCCGGCCCGCTGCGCGACCGGCTGGTCGACGCCGTGCTGTCCGGCGCGAAGACCAGCACCACCGGTCTGCTCACCGAGTACGAGCGGGAGGGCGAGCCGCTGCCGGCGGCCGGCACCCGCGGGGCGGTGGTCGACTCGGCCGGGCGGGTCGTCGCGGTGACCGAGACCACCGAGGTCAGGGTCGTCCCGCTCGGCGAGGTCGACCTGCGGCACGCCCTCGACGAGGGCGAGGGGTACGCGTCGGTCGCCGAGTGGCGGGCCGGGCACGAGCGGTTCTGGCACAGCGAGGAGCTGCGCGCCGCGCTGGGCGAGCCGGCGTTCACCGTCGACGACACCACGGCCGTCGTCCTGGAGCGCTTCCGGCTGGTGGCCGACTTCCGCTGACGCCAGGTGCGCCGGGCCGCCGGCGGCGGGGCGGGCGCCCCGCCGCCGGCGGCCCGGTGGTCACCACTTCACGGTTCCGCCCGCCGCGCGCATGGTCTTGGTGATGGTCTTCCACTTCTTCACCCGGGCCGAGGCCAGCCGGGCGTCCGAGCGGGAGGCGATCCACTCGTTCTCCCGCTGGAGCTTGCGGTAGCTCTCCATCCGGCGCTCCGGCAGCGAGCCGTCCGCGAGCGCCTCCCGCACCGCGCAGCCGGGCTCGCTCTCGTGGTTGCAGTCGTGGAAGCGGCACCGCTCGGCCAGCTCCTCGATGTCGGCGAAGGCGAGCGCCACGCCCTCGCCGCCGTAGAGGCCGACCTCGCGCAGCCCGGGGGTGTCGATCAGCACCCCGCCGCCGGGCAGCGGCACGAGCTCGCGGGTGGTCGTGGTGTGCCGGCCCTTCTGGTCGCCGGAGCGGGCCTCCTGCACGGCCATCACGTCGACCCCGGCGAGCACGTTGGTCAGGGTGGACTTGCCGACGCCGGACTGCCCGAGCACGGCGGTGGTGCCGGGGGTGCAGGCGCGCAGCACGTCGATCCCCTCGCCGGTCTCGGCGCTGACCACCAGCACGGTGACGCCGGGCGCGGCGGCCTCGACGTCGGCCCGGATGAAGTCGGCGTCGTCGACCAGGTCGGCCTTGGTGAGCGCGACCAGCGGCTCGGCGCCGGACTCCCAGGCCAGGGCGAGGAAGCGCTCGATCCGCCCGAGGTCGGGCTCGGCGGCGAGCGAGGCGGCGACCACCACGGTGTCGACGTTGGCGGCGAGCACCTGGCCGTCGGAGCGCTTGCCGGCGACCTTGCGGATGATGGCGGTGGAGCGCGGCAGCAGGGCGGCGACCGCGGGCATCGGCAGCCCGTCGGAGAGGTCGACGGCGGCCCAGTCCCCGGTGCACGGGCAGTTGATCATGTCGGCGTCGCCGACCTGCCGGGTGTCGGCCCGGACGGTGCGCAGCTCGCCGGTCGCGGGATCGGCGAGCACGACGTCGCACTGGCCGCGGTCGACCCGGACGATCCGGGCCGCGGCCAGCCCGGCCTCGGCGAGCGGCGCGAACAGCTCGTCGAGCTCGGCCGTCCAGCCGTAGCCGGCGAGCGGGGAGACGGCGTCCGGAGAGCCGTCGGTGGAAAGGGGGGAGGAAGACGGAACGGAGGCAGCGTTGAACAACGCAGTGGGCCCTTCGGGAGGAAATGATCCCGCCGGGCTGCTGCGGCTGCGTGCGCGAAGGGCTACGTCAGCCGGCGGCCGGCAGGGAGAGGAGGACGCGGGTGCTGCCCAGGGCAGCCGTCATGACAGTCGTGGTCACGAGGCTCACCTCCTGCTTTCTCTCCTCGGCGCGGCGCCGACGCCGCCCGAACCGGACGCTCACACGCTAGCGGGCCCGCGCGGTGCTGCCAACCGGTTTTTCACCCGCGGTTCCTTCCGCCCCACGGCTCAGCGCTGGTCCCACGGGGGCCGCGGCGGGCGGGTCGGCAGGGGGTACTCGGGCGGCGGCGCGGTGGGGCGGTCGCTGTCCGGCGGCGGCGGGGCGGGGCGGTGGTGCGGTCCGCCGCCGCGGGCGGTGAGGCGGCCGCGGACGTTGTCGGCGGCGAGCACGTCGGCCCACCGCTCGGGGTACTCGGAGGGCACGTCGACGTCCTCGCCCTCGTCCTCCCAGTACTCCTCCTCGCCGCCCTCGGCCAGGCCCAGCTCGCGTGCCCGGCGGGCCCGCTCGACGGCGCGCCGGGCGGCCACCTCGCGGACCACGGCGGCGGCCGCCTCCTCCTGGGCGCGCTCGTTCTCGGCGCGGGCGTCGGCGGTCTCCAGGGTGGGCCAGCGGCGGTCTATGGCCGCGTTCATGGCGGCGCCGATGAGCACCGCGAGCGCCACCACGAAGATCCACAGCAGCACGGCCACCGGCGCGGCCAGCGAGCCGTACACCGAGTGGCCCTCGATCGAGCTGACCAGGTACAGCCGCAGCGCCACGCTGCAGAAGACCAGCACCACCAGGGCGACCAGGGCGCCGGGGATGTCCTCGCGCCAGGGCGTGGAGACCGGCACCGCCAGGTGGTAGAGCGTGGTCAGCGAGACGATCAGCAGCAGGATCGCGAACGGCCAGTAGATCGCGTTGAGCAGCCCGGCGCTCTCCGGCACGGCGTTGGTCACCAGTTCGGGGCCGGTCATCAGCAGCGGCAGCACCAGCGAGCCGATCACCAGCGCGCCAAGGTAGAGGCCCAGCGACATCAGCCGGGTCTTGACGATGCCGCGCCGGCCGTCCAGCCCGTACATCACGGTGATGGTGTCGATGAAGATGTAGAGCGCCCGCGAGCCGGACCAGAGCGACAGCAGGAAGCCGATCGAGATCAGGTCCGGCCGGGTCTGGTCGAAGACCTGCCGCAGCAGCGGCTGGACGACCTCGGTGATGGAGGAGTCCGAGAGGACCGTGCCGGCCGCCCTGACGATGTCGGCCTTCAGCTTGTCGATGGTGCCGGCGCCGAGGAAGTCGTCCAGGTAGCCGAGCGTGCCGGCCAGGCAGAGCAGCAGCGGTGGGATGGAGAGGAGGGTGAAGAACGCCGCCTCCGCGGCGAGTCCGGTGACCCGGTACTCGACGCAGGTGTTGGTGGTGTCCTTGACCAGGGCCCAGGCGGTGGTCCGCCAGGTGATCTGCTTGGCCGCCCTCCGGGAGCCCTTGCCCCGACGACGGGAGGGCCGCTCGGGGTTCGGCCTGGTCGTTTCGCCTGCTGCTTGCACAGGGGTAACGGTATCGGGCCGGAACCGGTCGGCCGATCTCCCGGGGTCCGCACGCCGCGTGGAGGTCCCGCGGGGCCCGGATCGGCGGGAGCGGCGGGAACGCTCGGGCATCTCATGATCCGAAACCAGGGCATCCAGAATACGGACGTTAGTGGACCGCGAGTCGTGCGCCGTGCGAATCTCTTGCCATGCCGAGCGCCGGAACCACCCTAGTAGGTCGACTCCACGTCGATCTCCTTCGCGTGTCCAGCGCCATCTGTCCGGTGACCTGAGCCCGACCCCGCCGCCTCCCACGCACCCGGCGCCACCTCCCCCCGCCATCCCCGCCGAAGCGGATGCGCAGGCGCCCGCCCGGCCACCGCCACTGCTCGTCCGGCCTTGAGAAATCCGCAGGTCACAGCAGCACCGCACCGCCGAGCACGCCCCGCGACCCACCCGGCGTCAGAGCCACCTGCCCCGAAGGACTTCACCATGGCCACCACCCCCGAGACCGCCGAGCCCACGGCCGACAGCGCCCCCGCGCGCCGCCCCGCCGCCGCTCGCAAGGTGACCCGTCACCGCGGCGAGGGCCAGTGGGGCATGGGCCACTACACCCCTCTGAACGCCAACGAGCAGTTCAAGAAGGACGACGACGGTCTCAACGTGCGGACACGTATTGAGACGATCTACGCGCACCGGGGCTTCGACTCGATCGACCCGGCCGACCTGCGCGGCCGGATGCGCTGGTGGGGTCTGTACACCCAGCGCAAGGAGGGCATCGACGGCGGCAAGACGGCGATCCTGGACCCGCACGAGCTCGACGCCGAGTACTTCATGCTCCGCGTCCGGATCGACGGCGGCCGGCTGACGGTCGCCCAGCTGCGCGCGATCGCCGAGGTCTCCGAGCAGTACGGCCGCAACACCGCCGACCTGACCGACCGCCAGAACGTCCAGTACCACTGGATCCGGATCGAGGACGTCCCGGCGATCTGGCAGAAGCTGGAGGCCGTCGGCCTGTCCACCACCGAGGCCTGCGGCGACACCCCGCGCGTCATCCTCGGCTCCCCGGTGGCCGGCATCGCCGAGGACGAGATCATCGACGGCACCTCCGCCATCGAGGAGATCCAGCGACGCTTCATCGGCAACAAGGACTTCTCCAACCTGCCGCGCAAGTTCAAGTCCGCCGTCTCCGGCTCCCCGCTGCTGGACGTCGCCCACGAGATCAACGACGTCGCCTTCGTCGGCGTGGTCCACCCCGAGCACGGCCCGGGCTTCGACCTCTGGGTCGGCGGCGGCCTGTCCACCAACCCGAAGCTCGGCGTCCGGCTCGGCGCCTGGGTCCCGCTGGACGAGGTCGCCGACGTCTACGGCGGCGTCATCGGCATCTTCCGCGACTACGGCTACCGCCGGCTGCGCAACCGCGCCCGGCTGAAGTTCCTGGTCGCCGACTGGGGCAGCGAGAAGTTCCGCCAGGTGCTGGAGGACGAGTACCTCAAGTACAAGCTGATCGACGGCCCCGCCCCCGAGGAGCCCAGCGGCCGCTGGCGCGACCACGTCGGCGTGCACCGGCAGAAGGACGGCAACTACTACGTCGGCTTCGCGCCGCGGGTCGGCCGGGTCGACGGCGCGCTGCTCGGGCGGATCGCCGACCTCGCCGAGGCGCACGGCAGCGACCGCCTGCGCACCACCGCCGAGCAGAAGATGATCGTCCTCGACGTCCCCGGGGACCGGGTCGAGTCGCTGGTGGCCGGCCTGGAGGAGCTGGACCTGCGGGTCACCCCCTCGCCGTTCCGCCGCGGCACCATGGCCTGCACCGGCATCGAGTACTGCAAGCTCGCCATCGTCGAGACCAAGGAGCGCGGCCGCACCCTCATCGACGAGATGGAGAAGCGGCTGCCCGACTTCGACGAGCCGCTGACCATCAACATCAACGGCTGCCCGAACGCCTGCGCCCGCATCCAGGTCGCGGACATCGGTCTCAAGGGCCAGCTGGTGACGGACGAGCAGGGCAACCAGGTCGAGGGCTACCAGGTGCACCTGGGCGGCGCGCTCGGCCTGGAGGCCGGCTTCGGCCGCAAGGTCCGCGGCCTCAAGGTCACCAGCGAGGGCCTGCCCGACTACGTCGAGCGGGTGCTGACCCGGTACCGGGAGGACCGCGCCGAGGGCGAGCGCTTCGCCCAGTGGGCGGCCCGGGCCGGCGAGGAGCAGCTGTCGTGAGCGAGCGTGCGGCCCCCTTCTTCTGCCCGTACTGCGGGGACGAGGACCTGCGCCCCTCCGAGGCCGGGCACGGCGCCTGGGAATGCCACGGGTGCCGCCGGGCCTTCCAACTGAAGTTCCTCGGCCTGCTGTCACCGACCAACGGGGGTAACCGGAGTGACCGGCACGACGACTGACCACGAGGAGCTGGCCACCCGGGCCGGCCGTGAGCTGGAGGAGGCCACCCCGCAGGAGATCCTGCGCTGGGCCGCCGACACCTTCGGCAAGCGCTTCTGCGTCACCTCCTCCATGGAGGACGCGGTCGTCGCCCACCTGGCCTCCTCGGTCTTCCCCGGCGTGGACGTGGTCTTCCTGGACACCGGCTACCACTTCGCCGAGACCATCGGCACCCGGGACGCGGTGGCGGCGACCATGCCGGTCAACGTCATCACGCTCACCCCGGCGCTGACCGTGGCCGAGCAGGACGCCCGGTACGGGCCGCACCTGCACGACCGCGACCCGGACCTGTGCTGCTCGCTGCGGAAGGTCGAGCCGCTGAACCGCGGCCTCGGCGGCTACGACGCCTGGGCCACCGGACTGCGCCGCGACGAGTCCCCGACCCGCGCGAACACCCCGGTGGTCGCCTGGGACGCCCGGCGCCGCAAGGTCAAGATCGCCCCGATCGCCCGCTGGACGCAGGAGGACGTGGACGCCTACGTCGCCGCCAACGGTGTGCTGCTCAACCCGCTGCTGTGGGAGGGCTACACCTCCGTCGGCTGCTCCCCGCTCTCCTGCACCCGCAAGCCGGGCGAGGGCGAGGACGCCCGGGCCGGACGCTGGTCCGGCTCCGGCAAGACCGAGTGCGGCATCCACCTCTGAACCTGGACGACCCGCACCGCCCGCACGGCCCGCACCGCCCGAACACCCGTCAACCCCGTTCTAAGGACTTCAAACGTGACGACAGCCGACACCCTGGCCGCCGCCGGAGCCGCAGAGGCGGCCCGCGCGGCCGGCCCCTGCGAGCGCGGCGCCACCGTGTGGCTGACCGGGCTGCCGAGCGCGGGCAAGACCACGCTCGCCTTCGCCCTGGCCGAGCGGCTGCGCGCCGAGGGCCACCGGGTCGAGGTCCTGGACGGCGACGAGATCCGCGAGTTCCTCTCCAAGGGCCTCGGCTTCAGCCGCGAGGACCGGCACACCAACGTCACCCGGATCGGCTTCGTCGCCGAGAAGCTCGCCGCCAACGGCGTCAAGGTGCTCGCCCCGGTGATCGCGCCCTACGCCGACTCCCGCGCCGCCGTGCGCGAGCGGCACGCCGAGCACGGCACCGAGTTCCTGGAGATCCACGTCGCCACCCCGGTCGAGCTGTGCGCCGAGCGCGACGTCAAGGGGCTGTACGCGAAGCAGGCGGCCGGCGAGATCTCCGGCCTCACCGGCGTCGACGACCCCTACGAGGCCCCCGAGCACCCGGAGCTGCGGCTCCAGACCCAGGGCCGCGCGGTCACCGAGTCCGCCGCCGAGCTGCACGCCTTCCTGACCGAGAGGGGCCTGGCATGACCACCGCGACCCAGAGCCTGGTGCAGGCCGACGACCCCAACGGGAATTCCGGGGGGCCCTTCGCGCTGTCCCACCTGGACGCGCTGGAGGCCGAGTCGGTGCACATCTTCCGCGAGGTCGCGGGGGAGTTCGAACGCCCGGTGATCCTGTTCTCCGGCGGCAAGGACTCCATCGTCATGCTGCACCTGGCGCTCAAGGCCTTCTGGCCGGCCGCCGTCCCCTTCTCGCTGCTGCACGTCGACACCGGCCACAACTTCCCCGAGGTCATCGCCTACCGGGACCGCGTGGTGGCCGAGCACAACCTGCGGCTGCACGTCGCCTCGGTGCAGGACTTCATCGACCGCGGCGTGCTGCGCGAGCGCCCCGACGGCACCCGCAACCCGCTGCAGACCGTCCCGCTGCTCGACGCCATCGAGAAGGGCCGCTTCGACGCCGTCTTCGGCGGCGGCCGCCGCGACGAGGAGAAGGCCCGCGCCAAGGAGCGCGTCTTCTCGCTGCGCGACGAGTTCGGCGCCTGGGACCCGCGCCGCCAGCGCCCCGAGCTGTGGTCGCTCTACAACGGCCGGCACGCCGTCGGCGAGCACGTGCGCGTCTTCCCGCTCTCCAACTGGACCGAGCTGGACGTCTGGCAGTACATCGAGCGCGAGAACATCGAGCTCCCCGGGATCTACTACGCCCACGAGCGCGACGTCTTCGCCCGCGCCGGCATGTGGCTGACCGCCGGCGAATGGGGCGGCCCCAAGGAGAACGAGCCCGTCGAACGGCGGCTGATCCGCTACCGCACCGTCGGTGACATGTCCTGCACCGGTGCCGTCGACTCCGACGCCACCACCATCCAGGCCGTCATCGCCGAGATCGCCGCCAGCCGCCTCACCGAGCGCGGCGCCACCCGCGCCGACGACAAGCTCTCCGAGGCAGCGATGGAAGACCGCAAGCGCGAGGGATACTTCTAATGAGCACCACCCAGACCGGCACGCCCCAGACCGGCACCGCCACCTCGCTGCTGCGCTTCGCCACCGCCGGCTCCGTCGACGACGGCAAGTCCACCCTGGTCGGCCGCCTGCTGCACGACTCCAAGTCGGTGCTGGCCGACCAGCTGGAGGCCGTCGAGCGCGTCTCCCTGGGCCGCGGCCAGGACGCGCCCGACCTCGCGCTGCTCACCGACGGCCTGCGCGCCGAGCGCGAGCAGGGCATCACCATCGACGTCGCCTACCGCTACTTCGCCACCCCCAGGCGGCGGTTCATCCTCGCCGACACCCCCGGGCACGTGCAGTACACCCGGAACATGGTCACCGGCGCCTCCACCGCCGAGCTGGCCGTCGTCCTGGTCGACGCCCGCAACGGCGTGGTCGAGCAGACCCGCCGGCACGCCGCCGTCGCCGCCCTGCTGCGGGTGCCGCACGTGGTGCTGGCCGTCAACAAGATGGACCTGGTCGACTACGCCGAGCCGGTCTTCGCCGCCATCGCCGCCGAGTTCACCGCCTACGCGGCCTCGCTCGGCGTCAAGGACGTGGTGGCCGTCCCGATCTCCGCGCTCGCCGGGGACAACGTCGTCGAGCCGTCCGCGCACATGGACTGGTACGGCGGCCCCACCCTGCTGGAGCACCTGGAGACCGTGCCGGTCGGCAGCGACCCGAGCGCCGAGCCGGCCCGCTTCCCGGTCCAGTACGTGATCCGCCCGCAGACCGAGGAGCACCCGGACTACCGCGGCTACGCGGGCCAGCTGGCCTCCGGCGTGCTGCGCGTCGGCGACGCCGTCACCGTGCTGCCGTCGGGCCACACCACCACCGTCACCGGCATCGACGCCCTCGGCCGCGCCACCGACCTCGCCTGGGCCCCCCAGTCGGTCACCGTGCGCCTCGCCGACGACATCGACATCTCCCGCGGCGACCTCATCGCGGCCGGCGCCGCGCCCGTCCCCACCAAGGACATCGAGGCGACCGTCAGCCACCTCAACGAGCGGCCGCTGCGGGCCGGCGACAAGGTGCTGCTCAAGCACACCACCCGCACGGTGCGCGCGATGGTCAAGGAGATCACCTACCGGATCGACATCGACACCCTCGAACAGCGCTCCGGCGCCGGGGGGCTGAACGTCAACGACATCGGCCACGTGGTGCTGCGCACCGCCGAGCCGCTGGCGCTCGACGCCTACACCGACAACCGCCGGACCGGCTCGTTCCTGCTGATCGACCCGGCCGACGGCACCACCCTCACCGCCGGCATGGCGGGCGAGGCCTTCGAGACCGTACGCACCACCGACGCCAACGAACCCGACGAGGAGGACTGGGTCTGATGCCCAGCGAGGCGTTCTCGGGCATGGACAAGGAAGGCGGCCGCATCGGCAGCGGCGTCCTCGGCAGTGGCCAGGGCGGCCTGACGCGATGTGTGGGCCGACAGGGCTGAGAACGCCCTGTCACCGGGCCGACGCCGCTGTTCCGCCCCCCACAGCAGGCGCAGCAGCGCCCCGGCCCGGCTTGCCCGGCACCCCGCACGGTGCCGCAAGCACGACCTTGACCGAACGTCCGCCCGGGACCGCTTCCTGACGGTCCGTCCGCGAACAGGACTCACCATGGCACCGAACCAGGCACTTCCGCATACCTCCGCACGCCCCGGCGCCGGCCGGATCAGACGCTCCGCCGCGGCCGCCGTGGCCGGCCTCACCGCCGTCGCGCTGCTCTCCGCCTGCGGGTACGGCTCCAAGGACGACGACAAGAAGTCCAACACCGCCGCCCCCGCCGGTGATTCCGCCTCCGGCGCCAAGCTGTCCGCCGACACCGTGAAGATCGGCTACTTCGCCAACCTGACCCACGGCACCCCGCTGGTCGGCCTCCAGGACGGCATATTCCAGAAGGAGCTCGGCTCCACCCAGATCAAGACCCAGGTCTTCAACGCGGGCCCGGCCGAGATCGAGGCGCTGAACGCCGGCTCCATCGACATCGGCTGGATCGGCCCCTCCCCGGCGATCAACGGCTACACCAAGTCCGAGGGCAAGTCGCTGAAGATCATCGGCGGTTCGGCCTCCGGTGGCGTCAAGCTGGTGGCCAACCCGGACAAGGTCGCCTCGCTGGACGACCTCAAGGGCAAGAAGATCGCCACCCCGCAGCTGGGCAACACCCAGGACGTGGCGCTGCTCAACTACCTGGCCGGCAAGGGCTACAAGGTCGACGCCCAGTCCGGCGCCGGCGACGTCAGCGTGGTGCGCAGCGACAACAAGGTCACCCCGGACGCCTACAAGCAGGGCTCCATCGACGCCGCCTGGGTGCCCGAGCCGACCGCCTCCAAGCTGGTCACCCTCGGGGCGAAGGTCCTGCTCAACGAGAAGGACATCTGGCCGGACAAGAAGTTCGTGATCACCAACATCATCGTCTCGCAGAAGTTCCTCACGGAGCACCCCGACGTGGTCGAGGCCGTGCTGCGCGGCTCGGTGAACACCAACGCCTACATCAAGGCCAACCCGGAGAAGGCCAAGGCCACCGCCAACGAGGCGATCAAGAAGGAGGCCGGCAACGCGCTGGAGCCGGCCATCCTCGACCCGGCCTGGGCCGACATCGACTTCCTGGACGACCCGCTGGCCGCCACCCTGCAGACCGAGGCCGACAACGCCGTCACCGCCGGCCTGCTCAAGAAGCCGAACCTGAACGGCATCTACGACCTCACCCTGCTCAACAAGGTGCTCAAGGACAAGGGGCAGAGCCCCGTCGCGGACGCCGGTCTCGGCGCCAAGTAGCGCCCACAGGACCGCACCACCGCGCCCGGAACCCCGCGGTCCGGCCCCCGCCCCGCCCGAACCGATGCCCGCTCGATGCCCCGAGCCCGGGCCGGGCGGGGGCCCGGACCCCGGCCCCTCTCCCTGACACCAGATGCCAGACCACACCACGCAGGAGGTGCCCGGAATGACTCCGGCACTGACCACCTCGGACGACGCCCCCGGCGTCGGCACTCGCGACGGCTCCCCCGCCGTCCGGATCTCGCACGTCCACAAGTCCTTCGGCCGCCCCGGCGCGCAGACCCACGTCCTGGACGACATCAGCCTCGATGTCGCCCCCGGCGAGTTCGTCACGCTGCTCGGCGCCTCGGGCTGCGGCAAGTCCACCCTGCTCAACCTGGTCGCCGGCCTCGACAAGCCCAGTTCGGGCAGCATCGAGGTGCCCGGAGGACGCCCCGCGCTGATGTTCCAGGAACACGCGCTCTTCCCCTGGCTCACGGCCGGCAAGAACATCGAACTCGCCCTCAAGCTCGCCGGCGTCCCCCGCCCCGAGCGCCGCCCCGAGGCCGAGCGGCTGCTCGAACTCGTCCGGCTCCAGGACTCCTACGGCAAGCGGGTGCACGAGCTGTCCGGCGGCATGCGCCAGCGCGTCGCGCTGGCCCGCGCGCTCGCCCAGGGCAGCCAGGTGCTGCTCATGGACGAGCCGTTCGCCGCGCTCGACGCCATCACCCGCGACGTACTGCACAACGAGATCACCCGGATCTGGGCCGAGCGGAACCTGTCGGTCCTCTTCGTCACCCACAACGTGCGCGAGGCCGTCCGGCTCGCCCAGCGCGTGGTGCTGCTCTCCTCCCGCCCCGGCCGGGTCGCCCGTGAGTGGCGCATCGACCTCCCGCAGCCCCGCCGGATCGAGTCCTCCGGCGTGGCCGACCTGTCCATCGAGATCACCGAAGAACTGCGTGGGGAGATCCGCCGCCATGGCCAGCACTGACACCACCACCAAGACGGCGTCGGCCCACGGCGGCACCGTCGCCGACTTCGCGAGCGTCGGGTCGGGCCTGGACGCGCTGGACGCGGTCGTCACCCAGCGCAACTCCACCACCGAGACGCTGCGGCAGAAGGTCCTGCCCCCGCTGCTCGGAGTCGTCCTGGTGCTCGCCCTGTGGCAGGGCGCGTACAGCCTGCACGTCACCAGCGAGTACAAGCTCCCCAGCCCGCTGGACGTCTGGCGGGCCGCCGAGGACCTCTGGTACCAGGGCACGCTGTTCTCGATCATCTGGACCAGCGTCTGGCGCGGTCTGTCCGGCTTCCTCGTCGCGCTCGTCATCGGCACCCCGATCGGCCTGCTCGTCGCCCGGGTCAAGCCGGTGCGCGCCGCGCTCGGCCCAGTGCTCTCCGGCCTCCAGTCGCTGCCCTCGGTCGCCTGGGTGCCCGCCGCCGTCATCTGGCTCGGCATCAACGACTCGATGATGTACGCCGTCATCCTGCTCGGCGCCGTCCCGTCCATCGCCAACGGCCTGGTCGCGGGCATCGACCAGGTCCCGCCGCTGTTCCTGCGGGCCGGCCGCACCATCGGCGCCACCGGCCTCACCGGCGCCCGGCACATCCTGCTGCCCGCCGCCCTGCCCGGCTACCTGGCCGGACTCAAGCAGGGCTGGGCCTTCTCCTGGCGCTCGCTGATGGCCGCCGAACTCGTCGCCTCCTCCCCCGACCTGGGCCTGGGCCTGGGCCGGTTCCTGGAGAACCAGCGCGAGTTCTCGGACATGGCGGGCGTGCTGCTCGGCATCATCCTCATCCTGTTCGTCGGCATCGCCATCGAACTGCTCGTCTTCACCCCGGTCGAGCGCCGGGTGCTGCGCAACCGCGGCCTGCTGGGCACCGGTAAGTGAGGCTCCCCGCATGACCGAACGCCGGCTGTCCGCCGCCCCCGCCACCCCGGTGGCGGCGGGCAGCCCCGCCCTGCTGCTGATCGCCCACGGCAGCCGCGACCCGCGGCACGCCGCGGCCGTCGCCGCGCTGGTCGCCCAGGTGCGGGCGCTGCGGCCCGGCCTGGACGTCGCCACCGCCTACCTCGACCACTGCGCCCCGCGCATCCCGCAGGTGCTGGACCGGCTGGGGCCGGGCGCGGTGGCCGTGCCGCTGCTGCTCAACCGGGCCTTCCACGCCAAGCACGACATCCCCGCCGCCCTGCGCGCGGCCGGCGCCGACCTGCCGGTGGCCGATGTGCTGGGGCCGTCGCCGCTGTTGCTCGCCGCGCTGGACCGGCGGCTCACCGAGGCCGCGCCGGAGCTCGCCTCCCCCGCCGCGCGCGCCCGCACCGGCGTCGTGCTCGCCGCCGCCGGCTCCTCCGACCCCGCGGCCGACGCCGCCACCCGGGCGGTCGCCGCCGAGTGGCGCCGCACCCGCGGCTGGGCCGCCGTCGAGGTCGCCTACGCCTCCGCGAGCGGCCCGCGGGTGCCCGACGCCGTCTCCGCCCTGCGCCGTTCCCCCGCCGTCGACCGGGTCGCCGTCTCCCCCTACCTGCTCGCCCCCGGCCTGCTCCCCGACCGCATCGCCGAAGCCGCCGGGGCGGCCGCCGCCGACCACCTCGCCGCCACCCTCGCCCCCACCCCCGACCTCGCCCGCCTCCTCCTCACCCGCTACGACGAGGCCCACGCGGCGGCCAGGACCACCCCGGCCCTCACCGCCTGAACACTCAGGAGGCCCTGCGGTGCTGGTCTCCGCCACCGCCGCGGTGATCACACTGAGCGGGACCACCGCCTCCTGGTCCGCAACGGCCGCCTCGATCCACTCCCGCATGATCACCGTCGGCTTGATCCCCCGGGCCTGCGCCCGCCGCCGGACCTCGTCCATCACGGGCTTCGGCAACCTGAGCGAAGTCGTGATCATCACCGACTCGGCGGGCAGCGGCTCCGCCGGCTCGGCCGCCATGATCTCGTCCTCGGTCAGTTCGTGCGTCTCGTAGAACTCGGCCAGCGCTTCGAGGTCCGCACCGCTGTCCGTCATCTGCCACCCTCAACTCGTCCGCTTGAGGAACAAGCGCCGCTCGGAGCCGGTCATGTCCCGCGCTGTGACGCAGTACCGTCCGGACCTCACCGCGGCGCTCACCACCAGCACCACCACCAGGTGACGCCCGGCATCCGTCACCCCGAGGCAGAGCGTCGTCCCTTCACGCCCCGAGGTGAACCACCTCGGCCGCGCGAACAGCCTGCTCCACTTCGTCCGGAGTCACCCCGTGCCTGGCGATGTGCTCCTCGGACCGGTCGGTCCAGTAGGTCTCGGCCTGTACGACAGAGAGCGTGTTGCAAACGCATTGCATTCGGCCAATCGGTGTCACCCTGGCGGGCTACGCGCGCGCATGCGTTCGACCGGCGCGCGGTGGGTTCGCGCGCCGGTCGGCGGCCGTCGCGCCGTTCCCCGGGGTCGTGGCGCGACGTGGGTCCCGGGGTGCCGGCGCGGCGGGGTCAGGGGGTGGTGGTGCCCAGGTGGACGGTGATGAGGCCGGCGGTGATCAGGGTGAGGCCGGCCAGGGCGGTGAGGGACGGGACTTCGTGGCGGACGGCGAGGGCGGTCAGGACGGTGCCGATGGTGCCGATGCCGGTGAAGACGGCGTAGGAGGTGCCGACCGGGAGGTCCTGGAGGGCGCGGGAGAGCAGGTAGACCGCACCCAGCATGAGGACGAGGCACAGGGCGGTCTGCGGGAGCCGGGTGAACCCGCGGGTCGGCTCGATGGACTGCGCCCAGGCCACCTCCACCACCCCGGCCAGCAGCAGCCAGATCCACGGCACGGCGCTCAGTCCTCCCTCGGGATGCGGTAGCCGACCAGCTTGGTGCCCAGCTCGCCGGCCCGGTGCAGCGCGTCGGCGAGGGACTCCCGGTGCTGCCCGACCCGCCCGGCCAGGGCGGGGTCGACCAGGGAGTTGACGAGCTCGGCGGCGATCACCTCGGTGTCCTCGACCGCGTAGTGGCCGCGGACGAAGTCGCTCAGGTAGCGGCCGTTGTGATCGTAGGGCTCGCGCGGGGTGCCGGGCCCGTAGGCGCCGCCGCGCGCGGCGACCACCACGAACTTGCGCGGGGCGAGCACCATCTTCGGGAAGGTGACCTGGTCGATCCAGGCCTTGAGCGCGGCGGGGATGCCGAAGTTGTACATCGGCGCACCGATCAGCACCGCGTCCGCCGCGACGAGTTCGTCGAGCAGCGGTCGGACGACCGCCCAGGCCTCGCGCTCCTCCCCGGTGCGGACCGCCTCGCCGTAGCGGGCGATGTCGGTGATGCCCTCGCGCAGCAGGGTGTCGCAGATCCGGGTCCAGCCCTCGCGGATCGGCGGCAGGGGGTCGGCGGCGAGGTCGCGGTGGGTGACCTCGCCGCCGCCGGCCTCCCAGGCCTCGGCGAAGGCCGCGCCGAGGCGGCGGGTGAAGGAGTCGGTGCGCGCGCTGCTGTCGAGGTGCAGGAGGTGGGACACGGTGAACCCCCGGGAACGGTTGGGCGGGACGGAGCCGCCGAAACAAGCGGACATCACGTCCACTTGCCGGCACCGCCTACGCTAGAGGGAAGTGGACAGCATGTCCACTTCCCTCCGGTGCCCACTTCCCTCTACCGTTGCTCCCCATGACGACGGAACTCCCGCTGGCCGACGGCCCGCCGCCCCGCGAGCGGGCCGACGCGGCCCGCAACCGGGCCAAGGTGCTCGCCGCCGCCGAACGGCTCTTCGCCGAGGGCGACCCGACCGCCGTCACCATGGACGACATCGCCCGGACGGCCGGCATCGGCCGCGGCACGCTCTACCGCCGCTACCCGGACCGCGCCTCGATCGCCCGCGCCCTGCTCGACGAGCACGAGCGCGCCCTCCAGGAGCGGCTGCTGCGCGGCGCCCCGCCGCTCGGCCCCGGCGGCGCGGACGGGGCCGCGCCCCCGCCGCGAAGCACCCACCCCACCCCCACTACCCCCCCCAGGGCGGGGACCCCCACCCACCCCACCCAGCCCCCGAGGACCTCGGGATCACCATCGACC
>NZ_JBEOWI010000057.1:0-51920 GCF_040296005.1 Kitasatospora sp. NPDC002551
GGGCGGCGCGCCCGGCGGCGCCCCCGCCCCGGCCGCGCCGCCCGGCCCGCTGGAGGTGCTGGAGTCGCTGGTCGGCCTGGCCGGGGTCAAGGAGCAGGTGGCCACCCTGGTCAACCTCAACAAGCTGGCCCGCCGCCGCGAACTGGCCGGCATGCCGGCCCTCCCGATGAGCCGCCACCTGGTCTTCGCCGGCCCGCCCGGCACCGGCAAGACCACGGTCGCCCGCCTCTACGGCGCGATCCTCGCCGAGCTGGGCGTGCTGCGCAGCGGCCACCTCACCGAGGTGGCCCGGGCCGACCTGGTCGCCTCGATCATCGGCGGCACCGCGATCAAGACCACCGAGGTGTTCCAGCAGGCGCTCGGCGGCGTGCTGTTCATCGACGAGGCGTACACCCTCTCGGCCGGGTCCGGTTCGGGCTCCGGCCCGGACTTCGGGCGCGAGGCGATCGACACCCTGGTCAAGCTGATGGAGGACCACCGCGACGACGTGGTGGTGATCGTGGCCGGCTACTCCGCCGAGATCGTCGACTTCCTGGCCAGCAACCCCGGCCTGGCCTCCCGGTTCAGCCGGACCGTCGAGTTCGCCAACTACGAGGTCGACGAGCTGGTCACCATCGTCGAGCGCGCCGCCTCCGGCCACGGCTACCAGCTGGCCGAGGGCACCGGGGCGGCGCTGACCGTGCTGTTCGAGCGGATGCCGCGCGGCGAGGACTTCGGCAACGGCCGGTCGGCCCGCAAGGTCTTCGAGGAGATGGTCGACCGGCAGGCCACCCGGCTCGCCGAACAGCCCGAGATCAGCGACGAGGACCTCGCGCTGCTCGTCCCGGCGGACGTCGGCGTGGAGCTGGAGCCGCCCGCGAAGGAGGCCGACGGCACCGAGCCGCTGGCCGAGCTCCAGGCCCTGGTCGGCCTGCCCGCCGCGAAGGAGCAGGTCGAGGACCTGGTCAACCTGATCCGCCAGGTGCGCCGCCGCGAGGAGGCCGGCCTGCCGACCGCGACCATCAGCCACCACCTGGTCTTCGCGGGCCCGCCCGGTACCGGTAAGACCACGGTGGCGCGGCTCTACGGCCGGCTGCTGGCCGAGCTGGGCGTGCTGCCCGGCGGCCAGCTGATCGAGACGGCCCGCGCCGACCTGGTCGGCCGCTACGTCGGCCACACCGCGCAGCTCACCAAGGAGGCGTTCGACAAGGCGCGTGGCGGCGTGCTCTTCATCGACGAGGCGTACACCCTGACGCCCCGGCACGGCGGCGGCGGGGACTTCGGCCAGGAGGCCGTGGACACCCTGATGAAGCTGATGGAGGACCACCGCGACGAGGTGGTGGTGATCGTGGCCGGCTACGAGGACGAGATGCGGCACTTCCTCTCCTCCAACCCCGGTCTGGCCTCGCGTTTCTCCCGGCAGATCGACTTCGGCCACTACGCGGACGACGAGCTGGTCACCATCGTGCGCAACCACGCGGTCTCGGCCGGGTACGAGTGCGCGCCGGAGACGCTGGTCGCCCTCCAGCAGCTGTTCGGCACCGTTCCGCGCGACCGCACCTTCGGCAACGGCCGCTTCGCCCGGCAGACCCTGGAGGGCATGATCACCCGCCAGGCCGGCCGCCTCAGCCGCCTGGACGTCGCGGACCTGTCGGAGCTGAGCCTGCTCCTGCCCGAGGACATCGCGGTCGACCGCGCGGGCAGCCCCGGGTGACCGCCGCGACCACCGCCGCCCTGGCGGCCGTCTGCGGCCTCGCGGTCCTCACCCCGTCGGCGGCGACGGCCGCCCCCTCCCCGGTCGCGGCCGGGCCGGCCCCGGCGGGGCGGGTCGTGGCGAGTCCGGTCGGCCTCCCCGGCCCGGGGCCCGCGGCGTTCGCGGCGGCTGCGGCCGTGTCGGCCCGGGAGGCGTCGGCCGTGACGGGCCCGGCGGGCCGGTCGGGGCCGGTGCCGGTGCGTCCGGCGGTGGTGGGGCCGTCCCCGCTGGTGCCGGCGCCGGCCGCTGCTCCGGCCGGGGCCGCCGGGCCCGCCCTGGACGGGTCCGCCGTGTCCGCATCCCCGGCCGCGGCCGGGCCGGCCTCCCCGGCGGCTCTCCGGTTCGGCCGGGAGCCGTCGGCCGTGGCCGCCGTCTCGGCTGTGGCGGCGTGGGAGGCGCCGGCCGGCGCGGTCCGGGTGGCCGCCGCGGCGGGGCCCACGGCGGTGGCGGCCGTGCCGGGGGCGGACGGCGGGGGTGCCCCGGCGGGGGCGGCGGAGCTTCCGGCGGCCGGGCAGACGCTGCCCGACGTGCGGCAGAACGGGTGCCGCAAGCCGTCCGGGCGGGTGGCGGACCGGGCGAGCTGGGCGCAGACGTACCTGCGGCCGGAGGCCGTCTGGCCGCTGAGCCGGGGCGACGGCGTGACCGTGGCCGTGATCGGCTCCGGGGTGGACGCCTCCACGGGAGCGGGTTCCGGCGCGCTGGCCGGGCGGCTCACCCTCGGGCCCCGGCTGCACGGCGAGGGCGACGCGGGCCGGGACTGCGTCGGCCACGGCACCGTCCTGGCGGGCCTGATCGCCGGCCGCCGGACGGGCGACGGCGGCCCGTCCGGCATCGCGCCCGGGGCGAAGGTGCTGGCCGTCGCCGCCACCGACGACGCCGGAAGCACCAACGCCGACCTGCTCGCCCGGGGCATCCGCGCGGCGGCGGACGGCGGCGCCCGGATCGCCCTGGTCGCGGCGCCCATCGCCGAGCCGGCCCAGGCCCTGGCCGACGCGGTCGGCTACGCCGCCGTCAAGGGCATGCTGCTGGTCGCCCCGGTGGGCCCGGACAGCCAGGCGGTGGCCGCCCCGGTCTATCCGGCCGGGTACCCGGGCGTGCTCGCGGTGGCCGCGCTCGGCGCCGACGGCGCCCCGGCGGGCGGTGCGGCGACCGAGGCTCCGTCGGCGTCCTCCGGCGCCCCCGCCGGGCGGGCCTCGCGGGTGGACCTGGTCGCGCCCGGCATGGCACTGCTCGCCCCCGGACCGGGCGGCGGCACCTTCACCGCCTCCGGCCCGAGCTACGCCGCCGCGCTGGTGGCCGGGGCGGCGGCCCTGGTGCTGGGCCGCTCGCCCTCGCTGACCGCCGAGCAGCTCGCCGAGCGGCTGCGGGCGACGGCCTACCGGCCCGGGACGGCGCTGCCCGATCAGGCGGTCGGCTGGGGCACGGTGGACCCGATGACGGCCGTGGCCGCCGGGAGCGCCGCCAGGCCCCAGGCCGGGGGCGGCGGCGCGGTGCCGTCCGCCGAACCGGTCGTCGTCCCGCCGCCGGCCGACCGCTCGGCCGAGCGGCTGGCGGCGGCGGTCGCCGGGGCCGGGCTGGGCGGCGCGGCGCTGGTCGGCCTGGCGGCGGCCGCGGTGCGCGCCGGGCGGAACCGGGGCGGCCGCCGCCCGGAGTGACGGCCCGGGCCGGCCGCCGGGCGATCGGCGGGGGCCGCGAACGCCGCCCCAACGTCGCGCCAACGCGGCCCGGCGCGCCCGCGTTGGTCCGCCGTTGGCCCCCCGTTGGCGACGGCTGCAAGCGTGGCAGCGCCCGGGAGAGCGGCACGCCCGCCGTGGCCCGCCCCCGCGCGCCGAGACAGCGATCGACCCAGGCACCGACCACCGGCCATCGACCGGGGTGCCGACGAATGACGAATGTCGTAAGGGGCTCAACAGCCGTGGCCATCGACGCTACCGCCCACGCCGGGACGACCACCGAGCAGCCCCGGGGGCCCGTCGCCCCGGCGGGCGCCCGGCCCACCCTGGACCAGGACATCCTCGCCGAGCTGTACCGGCTGCACGGCGGCTACCTGCTGCGCGCGATGCTCCGGGTGACCAGCGGCGACCGGGGCAAGGCGGAGGACATCGTCCAGGAGACCCTGCTGCGGGCCTGGCAGAACCCGGCGGCCATGCACCGCGGCCCCGAGCACAGCCGCCCGTGGCTGTTCACGGTGGCGCGCCGGATCGCCATCGACCACTACCGGATGCAGATGGCCCGTGCCCAGGAGGTCGCCGACGAGGCCCCCGAGGACCACGCCGGCAGCCACGACCCGTACGACGAGGTGCTGGTGGCCCAGGACATGGCGGCGGCGATGGCCGAGCTGCAGCCCCACCACCGGGACGTGCTGGTCGAGTTGCACATGAAGGGGCGGTCGATGGCGGAGGTGGCGCGGGTGCTGGGGGTGCCGGTCGGCACGGTCAAGTCCCGCAACTTCTACGCCGTCCGCGCCCTGCGGCCGATCCTGGAGGCGCACGGCATGGCCTGGGCCGGCTGAGCGGCTGAGCGGCTGAGCGGCGTCGGCGGTGCGGTCCGGCGGCCGTGACGTCCGGTGCCGATGCCCCTTCCGTGCCCTTGTGTGCCCTTTGGGGAACCGTCCGCCCGGAAGCGGAACGCCGTGAACCGTTCCCCGGCCGGCACCCGTAGACCAGGGTGGCGGCACCGCCACCGGCGCCCGTCCCCCGTGCGGGCGCCGGGCCAACGGCCGCCCCGGTCTCCGCCCTTGTGGGAGCGCGGACACCGGGGCGGCCGGCCGCACAAGCGGCCCCCGGTCTCCCCCGGACCGGGGGCCGCCCCCTTTCCGCGGGCCGCGGTCACCGCCCCGGCGGTCACCACCCCAGCAGGTACGCCCCCCGCCGCAGCCCGGCCAGCACCGTGTCGGCCGTGACCCCGGCGTCCTCGGTGGCCGAGCCGTCCGCCTCCGCCACCGCGCCCCCGTGCAGCACCACGTAGTGCAGCGCCGCCCCCGTCGCCCGGCTCTCCCGGCGGAAGGCGTCCAGCGCCGTCGGCGCGACCGATCCCTCCACCACCACCTGGTACCCGCCCGAGGCGAACGCGAAGGCCGCCTGCGCGGTGGCCGCCAGCGCGGTCACGTTCTGCCGCCGCGCCTCCGGCCGGTCCGCCTCGACGTACCCCTGCCGCACCGCCCGCCGGAAGTCCTCCGCGCGCAGGTGGACGCTCGGGAAGAGCGCCTCCGCGACCAGCGGGGCGACCGCGCCGCTCCCGGCGCCGGCGGCCGGGTCGGAGAGGACGACCACGCTGCCCGCTCCCCGTCCGCCTCCGAGCTCCGGCCCACCTACGGTCGTACGGTTCACAGCTGCTGATCCCTTCGCGGGCCGGGGACGGACGGGGCCGGGGCGGGACGGCCGGAGCGCGCGGGCGAACCCGGCCATCGAACCCGGCCATACGGACAGCCGACCCTCTCGTCATACGAGTGACTGCTGTCGGAGATCAACCTAGTCCACCGCACACCCCGGAGTCCTCCCCTCCCCGGACCTCCGCCGTCCCGTCGCCTCCCCGCTACCTCCGCACCCTCAGCACGATCGGATTGGTCAGCGCCGCCATCGGCCCCCACGGCAGGTCCGGGCCCATCGAGTTGCCCCGGCCCGGGCTCCCGTCCGCCTTCGGGTGCCGCACCTCGGCCCGGACGTACGCGGCGAGCGAGGCGGTGGTCCGCCACACCACGGTGCCCGCGCCGTCGGCCGGCAGCGACTCCTGGTGCAGCTGGCCCTCGTCGGTCAGGAACCGCACCGTGCCGTTCGGCACCCCGGAGACGGCGAGCCGGACGTCCACCGGCGCGTCCGCGGGGACGGCCAGCTCCTCGCCGATCCCGGCCTGCCGGCCGTCGCCGGTGGCGGTGAACTCCAGCTGGACGGACGCCGATTCGGCCAGCCAGCTGCGGCCCGCGCGCAGGCCCGCCAGGACGGCGTCGCGGTCGAGGTCCTCGGCGAACACCACGGTGTGCGGCGAGCCGATCACCTGCGGGACGCTGTGCGCGTCGCTGTTGCCGATCGCGGGCAGCCAGGACCGCCCGTCGCGCAGTGCCACCGCCAGTCCGGCGTCCCAGGTGTCCACCGCCGACTCGTCGTCGTACGTCCACGGGCCGTTCCACACCTCGACGGCGTCCGCGTGCTCGTACCCGAACTTCCACTGGCAGGCGACGTACGGGCAGTACGGGTGCGCCGGCACCACCAGCCCGCCCTGCCGCCGCACCTGGCGGGCGAGCCGGGGGAAGACCTCGTCGCGCGAGCGGTAGCGCCAGTCGACGAACCGGCCCGGCTCCAGGCCCAGCGCCAGCCAGTGGCCGTTGCGGGTGGTCACCTCCTCGCCGAGCACGATCAACAGGTCCGGGCCGGCCAGCGGGCCCCAGACCCCGTGCGAGGAGGTGGTGTTGTGGTCGGTCGACACGATGAAGTCCAGCTTCGCCTCGCGCGCGCCGGCGGCCACCTCGGCCGGCTGGCGGCGCCCGTCGGAGTGCACCGTGTGCAGGTGGCAGTCGCCCCGGTACCAGGCCCGCCCGCGCCCCCGGGCGCGCTCCGGCGGGTAGGCGGGGGTGAACTCGCCGCCCGGCGCGCCGAACCGCAGCGTCACGTCGACCCGGTACTCCAGCCCCTGCGGCGCCACCTGGTACGGACCCAGTACCACGTGCCACCGGCCCGGGCGGATCGCGCCCGGCAGGTAACCCGGGGTGGCCTGTTCCCGGCTCACCGCGAACTCGCTCCGGAAGCCGCCCGACCAGCCGCGGAAGCCGCGTCCGCCGAGGTCGGTGCCGCGTTCGTCGAAGAGCCCGATGTCGCAGGAGTTGCCCGGGGTGCCGGCCGGCACCGGCGGTTTGTCGTAGCGGTAGGCGACGGCGATCTCCCGGACCCCGGCGGGGACGTCGAAGGGGAGGTGGACGAAGTCGGGCGCACCGGTCGGCAGCTTGCCGGACAGGGTGATCGTCCGATCGGCCGTGTCCGGGCCGCCGGCCCCGCCGGCCCCGTCCGCAGCCCGTGCGACGCCCGTCGCCGCCGTGGTCGCCGCTGCCGCCCCGAGTGCCGCCCCCGCCGCCAGTAATCCGCGCCGGCCCAGCCGCGCCCCGTCGTCCCGCACGTCCTCCGCCATCGGAAGCCTCCGCTCTCTCCTGGTCTGCCTGCGGCCCGCCTCCTACCCGCTCCGATGAACCCCCGGTGAGCCGGACCCCACCGCCGAGCGGCGGGCCCGTGAAGGCCACCCGGGTTGCGCGGCCCGGTGCTGGGGGCCTCTTATAGACGTAGATCATCTGACAGTCAGACAGTTCCGGAGTCCTCATGTCACTCAGCCGGCGGACCCTCCTGGCGGCCACGGCCGGCACCGCCCTGGCCGCCTGCGCGCGTCCGGCGCCGCCGCCCCCGCCGACCTCCGCCCCGCCGACCTCCGCCCCGCCGACCGGTACCCCGACGACCGGCACCCCGCCGCCTTCGGTGGCTCCCACGACCCCTCCGGCTCCGCCGATCCCGACGCCCACGGAGACCCCCACGGCGTCCGTCACCACCCCCACTCCCACTCCCACCGTCGCCCCCACCCCCGCCTCCGCCCTCACCGCCGCTCCCGCCCCCGTCCCCCTCCGTGCCACCGTCACCGCCCGCTACGCCGGTAACGCCCCCGCGGCCTGGGGCCTCGACGTCCCCGGCGTGCTCACCACCCTCCCCGAGGCCGCCGCCCCCGCCATCGCCCTCACCTTCGACGCCTGCGGCGGTTCCGGCGGCTCCGGTTACGACGCCGCCCTCGTCGACACCCTGCGCGCCCACGGCGTCCCCGCCACCCTCTTCCTCAACGCCCGCTGGATCGACGCCAACCCCGCCGTCTTCGAGTCCCTCGCCGCCGACCCGCTCTTCGAGATCGCCAACCACGGCACCGCGCACCGCCCGCTCTCCGTCACCGGCCGCTCCGCCTACGGCATCGCGGGCACCCGTGACCCGGGCGAGGCCTACGACGAGATCGCGGGCAACCTGGCGAAGCTCACCGCCCTCCTCGGCCGCCCGCCCCGCTTCTTCCGCTCGGGCACCGCGCACTACGACGACGTCGCCACCCGCATCGCCGCCGACCTCGGCCAGCAGGTCGCGGGCTTCAGCACCAACGCCGACGGCGGCGCCACCCTCCCCGCCGCCCAGGTCCAGCGGGAGCTGGCCGGCGCCGCACCGGGCGACATCGTCATCGCCCACATGAACCGCCCCGCCTCCGGCACCGCCCGCGGCGTCGCCGCCGCCCTCCCCGCCCTGCTGGCCGCCGGCCGCACCTTCACCCGCCTCTCCGACGCGTTCCGTTAGGCCGCCGCGCCTCGGAGGCCGCCCACCGGCGGCCTCCTCGTGCTCTTCCCCCTCCTCACCGCGGCGCCGCGGTCGCACCGACCGTCGTGGACACCGGCAGCGCCGCCGCGACCCGGAACCCGGGACCGTACGGGGCCGCGCTCAACAGCCCGCCGTACAGCGCCACCCGCTCGCGCAGCCCCAGCAGCCCGTTCCCGGTGGACAGCTCGTGACGTGCCTCCGGCGGGCGCCCGGCACCGTCGTCCACCACCTCGATGAGCAGCGCCCGGTCCCAGGTGACCCGCACCACCGCGCGGGTGCCGGGGCCGGCGTGCTTGGTGATGTTGGTGGCGGCCTCCTGGATGAGGCGGTAGGCGGTCTGGCCCACGCTGTCGTCGATCCGCTGCGGTGTGCCCCGCACTTCGAGGGAGATCTGCACGCCGGCCTCGCGGACGTCGTCGAGCAGATGGTCCAGATCGCCCAGCCCGTGGGTGTACCCCTCCTCGACCGCCGCCTCCGAGCTGCGCAGCAGCCGCAGCATGTGCCGCAGCTCGGCCATCGTCGACCGCCCGAGCGTCTCGATGTGCCCGAACGCCTCGGCGCGCGCCGGGTCCTCGAAGGCGGTGACCTTCGCCGTCTCGGCCCGCATCACCATGACGGCCACCGCGTTGGCGACGATGTCGTGCAGCTCCCGCGCGATCCGCACCCGCTCCTGGGTGACCCGCATCCGTGCCTCGGCGACCTCCTCCCGGTGGCGCTCGGCCGCCTTCTCGGCGGCCCGGCTCCACCGGGCGAAGCCCCAGACCACCAGCGTCACCGGGAGGTAGAACGCGAGGTTCGCGACGAGCACGGGGCCGAAGTCCTGGCTCGGGCGATCGCTGACGCTGTAACTGATCGCCAGCCCCAGCGGAACGGTGCTGAGCGCCAGGGCCGTCAGCGCGACGGGTCGGCGGCACTGCGCGGCGACGGTGTAGAGGGCGATCATGAGGCCGAAGCACGGCACGTAGTCCAGGACGCCGCCCAGCGTGAGCACGCTGGCGAGGGACGAGATCACCCAGACGGCGGCGAACACCGCCACCGGCCAGCGACGCCGCAGGACCAGCGCGGAGGCCTCCGCCAGGGCGAGCAGGACCATCCCCAGACGCTGCTCCGAGCTCACCCAGGAGCCGGTCAAGCTGCCGAAGTAGAGCAGTTCCGGGACGATCGCCGCGAGGGCCAGCGCGATGTCCTGCCAGCAAAGGACCCACCCGCCCGGCCCGTTGTGCCCGGTCCAGAGCCGGCCCTCCGGCGTCACTGCGGTCATGACAGTCGCTCCTGATCCGGTCAGCCGGTCGCGGCGCGCCACGGATCGTCGTTCGGATCCACGGCGTGGTGTCCGCAGAGGGGGCTGGTGCAGCAGGTGCCCCAGCCGAAGGCCTTCACGCTGGAGACGACGTCGCCGGCGAAGGCGGGTCCGAGCCACCAGCGGTCCGGCGGAGCGGAGTCCTTCTCCGGGCGCACCACCCGGAAGCCGAGTTCGGCGTGGGCCGCCCACTGGTCGCCGTGGTGGCGGATCAGGAGTTCGGCGACCCGCTCCGGGGTGGAGTGCACGACGGGGACCGTGAACGCCGTCGGGCGGACCAGCGTGAGGACCGCCGCCGCGGTGGTGATCCCCTCCCCGTCGACCGCCGCCAGACTGATGCCGCCGGCCAGGATCGACTCGGTCCGGCCGTCGGGTCCGGGCGACCGGGAAATGCGGACGAGGTACCGCCGCCAGGGGCTCGACAACTCCTCGGGCGGTTCCGGGACGAGCACGGTCGCCGTGCTGGTCAGGAAGCCGTACGCGAGCGGCTTGTCGGCGGGCCCGGACCGCTCCCACAGGTTCACCGTGACGAGCAGGGCGGGTATCTCGGTAGCGGATTCACTATTCATTGTGACTCTCCGTAATCATCGGCGACCCGCTCGGTTCTGTGCGGGTGAACTGATACCACCCTCGCCCCACTCCTGTCCCAGATGCATGAGCCCCCGGCCCCACCTCTGCCCCGACCTGTGGATTTCCCCCGCCTCCGTCGATCCGGGCAATGGACCGTCATGACATTTGTCATGGGACGCCGCTGAGGAGTTTCATCACCCTCGGTGAGTGCACGCACTTCTGCCGCCCCGGGGCCACTGGGAGGCTGAACCACATGACCGAGCGCCTCCCCGCCCTCCGCCTCCTGCTGGCCGACGACGAGCCCGGCCGCAGGGCCGCCCTGGCCGCCCTGCTGGCCCTGGAGGAGGGCCTCACCGTCGTCGCCCAGGCCGACTCCGCCCCGGCCGCGACAGCCCTGGCCGTCCGCCGGCGGCCCGACGTCGCCGTCCTCGCGCTGCGGTCTCCGGGCCTCGGCGGCTCGCCGCTGCCGCCCTGCCCGACCGTGATCATCACGACCCACGACCGCCCGGGCGACCTGCGCCGCGCCCTGCGCGCGGGGGCCCGGGCCTTCCTGCCGCGCAGCGTCTCCGCCGCCGACCTCGCCCGCGTCGTCCGCACCGTCCATCGGGGCGGCCGCTACGTTCACCCGGACACCCTCGCCCCGGACACCACCGTCCTGACCGCCGACGAACTCGACGTCCTCGACCTCACCGCCACGGGCACCCCCGTCCCCCTCCCGCCGGCGACCGTCCGTCACCACCTCACCTGCGCCGCCGTCAAGCTCGGCACCACCCACCCCGGCGCCGCCCTCCGGCAGGCCCATCGGCACGGGTGGATCTGAGAGCCCGACCGCCCACCGGCGGCGGTGCGACTTCCTGGCGGATCCGCTCAGCTCCGCGCCGCGCGCCCGCGCGCTCGTCGCGGCGGCGGATCGCGGCGGCGAGGTAGCGGCGGCTGGCCTGGGTCCGGGGGTGGGTGTCACCGCGGACCTGCTCACGTAGGCGGAGAAGGGCTTGGAGGAAGGGGATGGCGCGTGCCGAATGTCCTTGCCCGTGCAGGCGTTCGGCCGCGGTCCGGTAGAGGGCGGTCGCATGGTCGTTCCGGGGATCGCCGGTTCGGGTGGCGGCGAGCGCGACCAGGTGCGGCATGAGGGCGTCCCACTCCGCCGTGGCGACCGGTTCCGGCTCCTCCTCGGGGTTGAGAGTCCGCAGCAGGGCGAGTTCCGCCGCATGGCGTCCGGCGGGGGAGCCGTCCGGTTCGGGCGGTGCGGTGGTGCGCAGGACGGTCTGGACGAGGCGGTGGACGCTGATGGTGTGCCGGGTGACGGTGGCCATGCTGTAGGCGTTCAGGAGGCCCAGGGCTTCGTGGAAGTCGTCGTTGCCGGAGGTAGGCGCCGGCCTGCTCCAGCGCGAGCGGCAGATGGCCCGTCTCGGCGGTGAGTTCGCGCGCCTGCCGGCGTTCGCGCGCCGTCGGGGCGCCGTCCGGGAAGGCGTACCGGCAGATCAGTTCGGCGGCCTCGTCGGGGTCCAGGGTGCCGAGGGGACAGGTGCGGACGGTGCCGGGCCAGCCGGTGGCGCGGCGGCTGCTGACGAGGTGGTGGCCACCGCCGAGCGCGCCGAGGTAGCGGTGGACGTCGGCGGGGTTCTCGACGTTGTCGAACACCAGCAGCCAACCGGGGTGCCACTGCAGCCAGGCCTGCGCCCACTCGGCCCGCTGCTGCTGGGAGGCCGTGCCGGGCCAGGCCGGCAGCAGCCGGCGGGCCAGGTCCGCGAGGGACTCCTCGATGCGGGCCGGGGTGTCGGCGGTGACCCACCAGATGAGCGTGACGAGGCGCGGTACCGGTGGGCGTAGGCCAGCGCGAGCGTGCTCTTGCCGACCCCGCCGAGGCCGTGCACCGTCGAGGCCTGGGTGATCGCGGTCCCGCCGGCCTCGGTGAGCGTGGTGCGCAGCCACGCGAGGGCGTCCTCGCGTCCGATGCACAGGGGGACGGGCGCGAGGCTGGTCAGGCCGCCCGGGGCCTGGACGTCGCGGGCCGCGTGGAGGATCTCGGCGGGCAGGCCGATCACGTCGCCGGTGTGGGCGGTGCCGATGCCGTGCGCGGAGATCGAGCCCGCGCCCGCCGCCTCGAAGCTGCCGCCGGTCACGCGTCGGCGCGGTGGCCGTCGCCCGTGATGGCGGTGGTGATGGTGTGCGCGGCGATCGACCGCTCACCGGAGGCGGTGATCGTCACGGCGCCGGCGGCGGGCGCGGGCAGCAGGGCGGCGAGTTCGGCACGCAGCTCGGCGTCCTCGGGGGTGTCCGCGACCTCCTGGACCGCCTTCTCCAGGGCGGCCTGCTCGGCCGCGCCGCCCCGCCGGAACACCGCCTGGAGGATCCGCCGGCCCAGGTCGACCGTGGCGTCGGCGGCGGTCTCCTCGGCCCGGACCGGGACCGCGCCGCCGTACGCGCTCGCCGCCGCCGTCAGGTACGGCCCGGCCTGCTGCGCCAGCTGAACGATCTCCGTGCTCATCCCCGTCTCCCTCGGGCCGAACGAACCCCGACTGCCGTACGGCGGCCCGGAGGAAGAGCCTAGAGTCATCGGCGCCTACCGCAGGACGGTGATGGCGGTGGCGAGGTGCCCGTCGTGGACGCGCCAGCGGCCCGCGAGGGTGGGCAGGGGGGAGGGGACGAGGAGGGTGGCGGTGAAGGTGCCGTCGGTGCGCAGGACGAGGTCGGCCTCGGAGAAGTCGAGGAAGGTGTGGGTGAGCGGGAACCAGGTCTTGTAGACGGATTCCTTGGCGCTGAACAGGATGCGGTCCCAGGGGGTGCCGGGGTCGGCGGCGGCCAGGGCGGTGTTGCGCTCCTGCTCCGCGGGGAGGGCGATCGCGTCGAGCACGCCCTCGGGCAGCGGGAGGGCGGGCTCGGCGTCGATGCCCAGGGAGAGGACCTCCTCGGCCCGGGCCACGGCGGCGGCGCGGAAGCCGGCGCAGTGGGTGAGCGAGCCGATGACGCCCTCCGGCCAGCCGGGGGCACCGCGCAGGCCGGGCAGCAGCGGGCGGTAGGGCACCCCGAGGCGGGTGAGGGCGAGGCGGGCGCAGTGGCGGACGGTGGTGAACTCGCGGCGGCGGGATTCGACGGCGCGGGCGATGACCGCCTCCTCCTCCGCATCGAGGCGGGCCTCGGGCGGGTCGGAGTAGGCGGTCTCGACGACGACGGGCGCGGGCAGGATTTCGTTGATCACTGTTCCCCCGGACAGACGGACGACATGGCCTTCCGGAGGATAGCGTGATGATCCGTCATTCGAACGCGGCGGCGGCCTCCCGCAGGGCGCGGGCGACGGTTTCGGGGTCGTCGGGGGCCGGGGCGCCGGGAAGGTAGGTGACGGCGCGCAGCCCGCCGCTGTAGCGGAAGGAGCGGTGGCGCTCGTACACCGGCCAGGAGACGGGGGACCGGCGGTCGACGCCGACGCTGATGCCCTGGAACGGGGCCATGCCGATGAGCTGGTGGACGGGACCGAGCCGACCGGTCTCGGCGCCGTCCACCAGGAGCCGGAAGTCCCAGCGCAGCCCGGCCACGGCCGTCGCCTCGACGGTGATCAGGTGGGCGCCGGGGGCGAGCGGGCCGGCGTCGGTGTCGAGGAGTTCGCCGTACTGGTTGTAGGCGAGGTTCAGCCGGCCGTCCTCGACGTAGAGGCTGTAGCCGCCGCCCTGGTCGCCGTGCGAGACCAGGACGCCCGCGTCCCCGGCGCCGTGCCGGGCGAGTTCGACCTCGATGGCGAAGGAGCGGAAGGAGATCAGCCGGGACGAGCGGTACCGCTCCAGTTCGGGCGTGCCGGCGAGCAGGCGCAGCGGGCGGCGCAGCCGGGCGTCGTCGGGGTGGCGCAGGGCGAGGGCGCCGCTGGCGTCGGCGAGCGGGAAGACGCCGTTGCGCCAGGCGGCGGCCTCCCAGGCCTCGGACAGCTCCTTGACCAGGCCGGGGTGTTCGGCGGCGAGGTCGTGGATCTCGGTGGGGTCGGTGCGCAGGTCGTACAGCGCCCACTCGCCGTCGTCGTACGGGGCGCCGGGGCGGTGCAGGGTGACGAGCTTCCAGCCGTCCCGGTAGTAGCTGCGGTTGCCGGTCATCTCGCAGTACTGCTCGGGGTGGGTGGAGGGGGCGGCCGGGTCGCGCAGCACGGGGGCGAAGGTGGTGCCGTCCAGCGACTGGACCTCGGTTCCACCGCGCCGCGCGGGCCGGTCGAGGCCGGCGAGGTCGAGCAGCGTGGGCAGCAGGTCGGTGACGTACTGGTACTGGGTGCGCACGCCGGGGTCGCCCTCGGTGCGCGGGAGGCCGGCGGGCCAGGAGAGCACGAAGGGCACCCGGACGCCGCCCGCGTGGGTCTGGCCCTTGTAGAGGCGGAACGGGGTGTTGGAGGCCATGCCCCAGCCGCGCGGGTAGTGGACGAGCGAGCGCGGACCGCCGATCAGCTCGGTCTCCCGTTCGACGTCGGGGTTCCAGTCCGCGGGCAGGCGGGGGTGGTGGACGAAGCGGCTGAAGTAGCTGCGGGTGCCTTCGGCGCCGCCCTCGCCGGTGCCGCCGTTGTCGGAGGTGAACACCACGATGGTGTTGTCGAGTTCACCGAGCGCGGTGAGGGTGTCCAGCAGCCGGCCGAGGTTCTGGTCGACGTTGTCGACCATGGCGGCGTAGACCTCCATGTAGCGGGCGTAGAGCTGCCGCTGGGCGGGGGTGAGCTCGCTCCACGGGCCGACCTCGTGGCCGGACTCGGTGTTGCGGTCGGGCAGTTCGGTGCCGGGCGGGAAGTGGCCGGCGGCGAGCTGGCGGGCGAACCGGTCGGCGCGCAGCGCGTCCCAGCCGTCGTCGTAGCGGCCCCGGTGGCGGGCGAGGTCCTCGGGCTTGGCCTGCAGCGGGCCGTGCACGGCGTTGTGGGCGAGGTAGAGGAAGAACGGCTTGTCGGCGTCGTGGGCGCGCAGCGAGGTGACCATGTCGATGGCGCGGTCGGTGATGTCGTCGGTGTAGTAGTAGCCGTCGGGGAGGTCGTCGATGTCCAGCGGGCTGTTGTCGCGGACGAGTTGGTGCGGGTGGAAGAGGCTGGTGAGGCCCTCCAGGACGCCGTAGTACTGGTCGAAGCCCTTCTGCAGCGGCCAGTTGGCGCGGTTGTCGGCCGCGTTGGAGGCGGAGTCGCGGGTGAGGTGCCACTTGCCGACGGCGTAGGTGGCGTAGCCGGCGTCGTGCAGCAGTTCGGCGAGGGTGGGGATGTCGCCGGCGATCTCCATGCCGTAGCCGGGGAAGCCGGGGTCGGCGTTGGCGACGAAGGAGTAGCCGACCCGGTGCGGGTTGAGGCCGGTGAGCAGGGCCGCGCGGGCGGGGGAGCAGAGCGGCATGGTGTGGTAGTTGGCGAGCTTGACGCCGCGCTCGGCGAGGCCGTCCAGGGCCGGGGTGGGGATCTCGGCGCCGAACGGGCCGATGTCGCTGTAGCCGAGGTCGTCGACCAGGACGACGACGATGTTGGGCGCGCCCTCGCGCGGGCGGACCCGCCGGGGCCAGGCGGGGGCGGAGTCGCGGAAGGTGCGGCCGACGGTGCCGGGGAAGCCGGCGTACGGGTCGCGGTACGCGTCGTGGCGCGGTGCGGCGGTCATGCGGTGCTCCGGGTGGTGGTGAGGGCGGCGGGCCGGGTGTCCAGGCGGGGGACGGCGGCGAGGAGTTCGGCGGTGTACGGGTGCTCGGGCGCGGTGACGACCCGGTCGGCCGGTCCGGTCTCGACGATCCGGCCGCGGTGCATGACCGCGATCCGGTGGCTCACCTGGCGGACGACCGCGAGGTCGTGGGCGATGAACAGCAGGGCGAGGCCGAGCTCGCGCTGGAGGCGGGCGAGCAGGTCGAGCACCTGGGCCTGCACCGAGACGTCGAGGGCGGAGACCGGCTCGTCGCAGATCAGCACGCTCGGCTCGGGTGCCAGCGCCCGGGCGATGCCGATGCGTTGGCGCTGGCCTCCGGAGAAGGCGCGCGGGTGCCGGCCGGCGCTCTCGGGGTCGAGGCCGACCTGCTCCAGCAGCTCGGCCACCCGCCGGGCGCGGGCGGCCCGGTCGCCCAAGCCGTGCGCGATCAGCGGTTCGGCGACGATCTGCCCGGCGGTCATCCGGGGGTTCAGCGAGGAGTACGGGTCCTGGAAGACCAGTTGGACCTCGCGCCGCGCGGCCCGTTCGCCGCCGCGTCCGAACGCCTGCCCCCGGAAGAGGATTTCGCCGCCGCTCGGGGCGTGCACCTGGACCAGGGCGCGGGCCAGGGTGGACTTGCCGGAGCCGGACTCGCCGACCAGGCCGAGCGTCTCGCCGGGGTGCAGCACCAGGTCGACGCCGTCCAGTGCGGTGACCGCGCGCCGCCGTGCGCCGTAGGTCTTGCGCAGGCCGCCGACGGTGAGCAGCGGCTCGGCCCCCGGCGTGCTGTTGGCGGCGGCCGGCGAGGGCGTCTCCAGGCGTGGGACGGCGGCCAACAGCTGCTTGGTGTAGGGGTGTTGCGGTGCGGTGAGGACCTCGTCGGTGGTCCCGGACTCGACCACCCGGCCGTCGCGCATGACCAGCAGCCGGCGGCAGGTCCGGGCGATCACCCCGAGGTCGTGGCTGATCACCACGAGCGCGGTGCCGGTCTCCCGGTTGATCCGGGTGAGCAGGCGGAGGATCTGCTGCTGGACGGTCGGGTCGAGGGCGGTGGTCGGTTCGTCGGCGACCAGCACCTGGGCGTCGTTGGCGAGGGCGAGGGCGATCATGATGCGCTGGCGCTGGCCGCCGGAGAACTGGTGCGGGTGGTCGCGCAGCCGCGCGGCGGCGTCGGGGATGCCGACGAGGTCGAGCAACTCCAGGGAGCGGGAAGCGCGTTCGCGCTTGTCGGGGTGGTTGCCGTGGGCGCGCAGCGCCTCGTCGAGCTGCTTGCCGACGGTGAGCACCGGGTTGAGCGAGGACATCGGGTCCTGGAAGACCATCGCGATCCGCCGCCCGCGGACGGCGCGCAGCGCCGGTTCGGG
This sequence comes from Kitasatospora sp. NPDC002551, assembly GCF_040296005.1. Lineage (NCBI taxonomy): Bacteria > Bacillati > Actinomycetota > Actinomycetes > Kitasatosporales > Streptomycetaceae > Kitasatospora > Kitasatospora sp. NPDC002551. Next base: position 16,899 of record NZ_JBEOWI010000057.1, read on the forward strand.
CAGGGCGGCGAGGTCCTGGCCGGCCAGCTCCACCGAGCCGCGGGTGATCCGGCCGCCGGCCGGGAGCATGCGCAGCAGGGCGAGCGCGGTGGTGGACTTGCCGGAGCCGGACTCGCCGACCAGGCCGAGGGTCTCCCCGGCGGCCAGCGCGAAGCCGACGCCGTCCACGGCGGTGGTGCCGTCGAACGCCACGGTGAGGTCGGTGACCCGCAGCACGGCGCGGTCGGTGCGGGCGGCGGTGCCTTCGGACGGTGCGGTGGCGGTCATCGGCGGATCCCCCGGTTCAGGGCCTCGGCGATCAGCGTGAAGCCGAGCACCAGCGCGGTGGTCGCGGCCAGCGGGGCGGCCGCGAAGGTCGGGTGGGTGGCGAGGTAGCCGACGGACTGGCTGAGGATCGAGCCGAGGGTCGGCTCCGGCGGGCGTACGCCGAGCCCGAGGAAGCTCATCGCGCCCTCGATGAACACGCCGACCGACAGCGCCACCGCGCTCTGCACGATCAGCGGGTCGACGGCGTTCGGCAGCACGTGCCGCAGCAGCACCCGGGCCCGGGAGGCGCCGCCGACCCGGGCGGCCAGCGCGTACTCGCGCTCCCGCTGGACCAGGATGCCCGAGCGCAACTGGCGCCCGAACAGCGGGATCTCGGCGAGCGCGATGACGATGAACACCGGCCAGCGGCCCGGGCCGAGCACGGCGGTGACGGCCAGCGCCAGGATCAGCCCGGGGAAGGCGAGCACCAGGTCGAACAGCCGCTGGACGGCGGTGTCGGCCCAGCGGTGGGTGGCCGCCAGCAGGGCGAGCGAGCAGCCGAGCAGCGCGCCCGCCGGGACGGCGCCGAAGGTCAGCGCGAGGTCGGTGGTGATGCCGTGCAGGACCCGGCTGAGCAGGTCGCGCCCGAGGTCGTCGGTGCCCAGCGGGTGCGCGGCGCTCGGACCGGCGAGCGCGAGCGGTCCCTGGGCGTTCGGGTCGTGGCCGGTGAGCAGCGGGGCGAGCAGGCCGGCCAGCGCGACGGTGCCGACCAGGGCGAGCCCGGTCAGCCCGCGGGCGGTGAGCAGCCCGGCGAGGTACCGGTTGCGGACGGCGGCGCGCGCGGGGCGCGCCGGGGCGGGGGCGGTCAGGGCGGTCATCGGTTACTCCCACCGGATCCGGGGGTCGAGCCAGGCGTACACGAGGTCGGTGAGCAGCTGGACGGCGACGTAGCCGGCGACGGTCAGCAGCAGCAGGGCCTGCACCACGGGGTAGTCGCGGCGCAGCACGCCCTGTTCGACGAGCTGGCCGAGGCCGGGCCAGGCGAAGATCCGCTCCACCAGCACCGCTCCGGCGACCAGGTGGCCGATCTGCAGGCCGAGCACGGTGACGGCGGACGGCAGCGCGTTGGGCAGGGCGTGCCGCCAGACGATCCGGCGCCGGGAGACGCCGGCGGCGGTGGCGGTGCGCACGTAGTCCTCGGCGAGCGCCCGTTCGATGCCGTCCTTGAGGTAGCGGGCGAGCACCGCGGCACTGGGCAGGGCGAGGCAGACGGCGGGCAGCAGCAGGTACTGCAGTGCGAGGTCGGGGGCGTCGAGCAGGGACTCGTGGCCGCCGGCGGGCAGCAGTCCGAGGGTGACCGCGAAGAGCAGCACCAGCAGCACGCCGGTGACGAACGGCGGTACGGCCAGCACGGCGGTGGTGAAGGCGCGGACGGCGGCGGCGACCGGCCGGCGCTCGGCGGTGGCGCCGAGCACGCCCAGCGGCAGGGCCAGCAGCACGACCAGCAGCAGGGCGGCGGCGGTGAGTTGGACGGTCGCGCCGATCCCGTCGCCGATCAGCTCGGCCACCTGGCCGCCGATCGCGTAGCTGCGCCCGAGGTCGCCGGTGAGCAGCGCGCCGAGCCAGTGCAGGTACTGGGTCAGCAGGGGTTCGTCCAGGCCGAGTTGCGCGCGGATCGCGGCGACGGCCTGCGGTCCGGCGTCGGGGCCGGCCAGGGTGGTGGCGGGGTCGCCGGGGATGAGGCGCAGGATGAGGAAGACCACGAAGGAGGCGAGGAGGAGGACGAGCAGCCCGGAGGGCAGCCGCTTGAGGAGGAAGCTTCGCATGGTTCGGGCCGTCCGCTCAGGCCGTGAAGTAGGCGTCGTCGAGGTTGAGGTAGCCGAACTTGTTGAGGGTGGCGCCGCTGACCTTGCCGCCGGCGACCTCGGTGAGTCCGGCGATCGCGAGGTCGATCACGAACTGTTCGTCCAGCAGGGTGTCGGTGATCCGCCGGTAGAGCGCCTTGGCCTCGTCGCTGTCGCTGTCCGGCCGCTTCCAGGCGCGCTGCACGATGTCGGTGTAGGCGGGCGAGCTGAAGTGGGAGCTGTTCCTGGCCTCGTTGAACGGGTAGGCGCTCACCGCCAGGGTGGCGGGGTGGAGTTGGGCGAAGCCGTGGCTCAGCGTCCACAGCGCGGGCATGGACTGGGCGATGAGCTGCTTCTGCATGGTGGGCGAGTCGGTGGGCTGCAGCACGGTCTCGATGCCGACCTGCTGGAGGTCGTACTGGAGGACCTGCGCCACGGCGGTGTTGCCCGGGTCGTTGCTGTGCGCGAACGGCAGGGTGATGCCGGTGAGCCCGGCGTCCTTGAGCAACTGCCGTGCCCGCTCCGGGTCGTGGCGGTAGTGGGCGGCGGCCTCCGCGCTGTACGCGGGGGAGGACTTGGGCCAGGGCGTGGCGGAGACGGTGCCGTGGCCGCCGAGCGCCTGCTGGACCAGCCGTTCGCGGTCGACGGCCCAGGCGATGGCCTGCCGGACGCGCTTGTCGCCGACGTGCTCGGCGGTGAGGTTGACGCCGATGTAGTACGCGCCGCCGCCGGTGTCGTAGGAGGTGATGCGGAACTGCCGGTCGCTGCGCAGGGCGGCGAGGTCCTTGCCGCGGACGTGGTAGGAGAGGTGGGTCTGGCCGGTCTTCAGGGAGGAGAGCAGCGATTCGCTCTGGGGGATCACCCGGATCTCGACGCCGTCGAGGTAGGGGCGGCCGGGGTTCCAGTACTTCTCGTTGCGGGCGAAGGTGATCGAGCTGCCGGGCTTGCGCTCGGTGAGGGTGTAGGGGCCGGTGCCGACCAGCTTCGTCCCGGCGAAGGCCTCCTCGACGCTCTCCGAGTCCGGCACGATCATGAACTCGAAGAGGTCGAAGATGTTGCTCACGGGGTGGGCGAGGACGAGGGTCAGCTCGAAGTCGCCGTTCTTGCGGAAGTCCTTGACGGCGGCGGCGGTCGAGCGCAGCTGGGCCGAACGCGCCGGGTTCTGCAGGTTCTTGACGGCGAACACCACGTCGTCGGCGGTGAACCGGCGGCCGCTGTGGAAGGTGACGTCCTCGCGCAGGCGGAGCGTGACCTCGGTGCCGTCCGGGGCGAGCTGCCAGGAGGTGGCGAGTTCGGGCTGCGGCTTCAGCTGGTCGTCGTAGCGGGTCAGGGTGTTGAAGACCAGCCGCTGGACGAGGGTGTTGGCGCTCTGGGCGAACAGCAGGGCCGGGGTGAAGTCGACGCCGGCGCCGACCGTGAGGACGCCGCCGCGGCGCGGGCCCGCCGCGTCGCCGGCGCCGCGGCCGGCGGCGGTGTCGGCGGCCGAGCGGCAGGCGGCCAGGGTCAGCAGGCCGGCACCGGCCAGGCTGCCGCGCAGCAGCGCGCGGCGGGAGAGCGGGGAGGCGGTGGGGAAGCTGGTCACGAGTGGGGATCCTCTGCGGGGATGGGGCGGTGCGGGGGCGGTCAGGGCGAGCGCGGGGCGGTGGTCAGGGCGTGCACCGGGCGGGCGTACAGGGTGCCGAGCGCGGCCGCTCCGGCGGCCACGGCGAGCACATCGGCGCCGCGCTGCTGGGCGATCACCAGGTCGGCGTCGCGCCGCAGGTGCGAGCGGCGGGTGAACTCGTCGCGCACCACGTCCAGGTAGGCGGGGTCGAGCAGGGCGAAGGTCTCGGTCAGCACCAGCAGGTCGGGGTTGACCACGTCGGCCAGCAGGGCGAGTGCCCGGCCGACGGTCTCCGCGCGCCGGCGCACCAGCCGGTCGGCCCGCGGGTCGCCGGCCCGGACGGCGGCCACCAGCGCGGCGCGGTCGGGCCGTTCGGTGATTCCTTCGGCGGCCGCCGCCTCGAACAGCGTGGTGTCCGAGGCGGCGACCGCCAGACAGCCGGTGCGGCCGCAGTGGCACGGCGCGTCGCTGTCCGGCACCGGCAGGTGGGCGACGTCCCCGGTCGGCGAGGCCGGCCCGACGTGCACGGTGCCGGCCACGGCGAGCGCCGCGTCCACCACGTGGCCGACGAACAGGTGCACCAGCGAGCGCCGGGCCGCCGGGTGGCCGAACAGGATCTCGGCCTGGGCCAGCGCCCGGGCGTGGTTGTCCACCTGGACGGGCAGCCCGGTGGTCTCGGCCAGCAGCGCGCCGAGCGGAAGGTCCCGCCAGTCGAGCGGGTCGTGACGGGTGACCACCCCGCGCTCGCGGTCGACCGCGCCGCCGGCGACGGCGCCGAGGCCGACCACGGTGCGGCCGTCCGGGGCGTCGGCGAGCAGCCCGGGCAGCCGCTCCAGCAGCGGCCGCAGCACCGCCGCGCCGGTGCGGCCCCGGTTGCTCAACTCCCGGCGGTGCAGCACGTTTCCGCGTGGGTCAAGGAAGGCGAAGGTGGTGTACGGCAGGCCGATGTGCAGGCCGGCCACCGCGATCCGGCCGGTGTCGACGTCCACCGGGAGCTGCGGGCGGCCGACCGCGCCGGCGCCGGGGCCGGCCAGTTCGGGCCGCTCGTGGAGCAGTCCGAGCCGGACGAGGTCGACCACCTGGCGGGAGACCGCGGCCGGGCTCAGACCGGTGAGCGCGGCGACCCGGCTGCGGGCCACCGGCCCGTGGTCCAGCACCGCCCGCAGGACGGCGGCGGCGTTGACGTCCCGCCGCGCGTCCCCGGTGCGCGGGCGGGTGCCGGCCGCGGTCTGATCCTGGGTGAACATGCTTCGCCTTCCGGGGAGTTCGGGGAGTTCGGGCCGGCTCAGGAGTTCTCGGCGGCCTCGGCCTCCAGCTGCTCGGCGGGCACCAGCCCGGCGACCCGCGGCGGCTCGACGGGCTCCAGCAGCCGGCTCGCCGTGCCGTCCACGCCCGCCGGCAGGTCGCCGTCCAGGGTGATCCGGCGCACCAGGCGCGGCTCGTCGCCGTAGTCGTTGACCGCGTAGTGCTGGGTGGCGCGGTTGTCCCAGATCGCGACGTCGCCGACCTGCCAGTCCCAGCGCACGGTGTTCTCCAGGCGCTCCACGTAGCGCTGGAACAGCGCGATCAGCGCCTTGCTGTCGGCGCCCGAGACGCCCTGGATCCGCTGGGCGAAGGCGCCGAGCAGGAGGCTCTTCTCGCCGGTCACCGGGTGGACGCGGACCACCGGGTGCTCGGTCCTGAAGGCCGTCGAGACGAACACCTTGCGGAAGAGGTCGGCGACCTCGGCGTTCTCGGCCAGTTCCGGGCGCAGCGCGAGGCTCGCCGCGTAGTCGTAGTCGTTGGTGTGCACGGCGCGCAGCGACTCGGCCAGCGTCTTCAGCGGCTGCGGCAGGTCCTGGTAGGCGGCCGCGGTGTTGGCCCACACGGTGGAGCCGCCGGCCGGCGGCAGCTCCAGGGCTCGCAGGATCGAGGCCTTGGGGTAGGACGGCACGAAGGTGACGTCGGTGTGCCAGTTGTTGGCGCGCACGCCCTTGGTGGCGTCCAGTTCGAAGACGTACCGGCCGTCGGCGCTGGGGACGGTGGGGTGGCCGACCGGGTGGCCCAGCAGGCGGGCGAAGGCCTCGTGCCCGGCGTCGTCGAGGTGCCGCTGGCCGCGGAAGAACAGCACCTTGTGCTCGTACAGCGCGGCTTCGAGGGCGGCGACGGTCTCGGCGGGCAGGTCGCCGCCGAGGCGGACGTCGTGCACGATCGCGCCGATCCGGCCGGCGGCCGGGGTGAGGCGCAGGGCGGTGGCGGGGGAGGTGGAGGTGGACATGGCGATTCCTCGACTCTGGTGGAGGGGAAAGGGGATGCGCGAGGACGCCCCGGCGGCGGCGGAGGCGGGCAGGGCGGCGCGGCGCAGGGCGGCACACGGGTGCCGGGGAGGACTGACGGCCGGAGGGCCGGGATCAGCGGGCGAAGGCCCCGCGACAACAGCGACAGCGCAGGCGGGCCGGGGCGGTGCGGTGAAGGGTGCTCATCGGCCCTCCTTCCTGGTCCGGGGCGCTGCGAGTGGGCTCGGCGCTCATCGTGCTGAAGCCCGTGCCTCCCTGTCAATCACCCGTTCTGCCTGGTGGGACGGGGTGTTGCGGCCGTGTGGCGGCATGTTGCGGAGGATGGCCGGGTGGTGACGGGAAGACTGCGGCGGCGTGTTCCGGCCTGTCGGGGGCGTGTCGGGATTACTAACTTTCGCAGCGGAAGAAACCCCGCCGGGCACGAAGGGCCCGCCCCGGAGCGCGTCCGGGCGGGCCTCTCGTCACATCTGACGGGCGCTCACGCCCCCAGTAGCCGGGCGAAGTCCAGGCCGAGGCCGCCGAGGACGGGGAGCGCGCCGAGGTCGGTGACGGCGCCGACCGGGATGCTGTAGCCCTGGTTCACCTCCCGGGGCTGTGCGGCGGCGGGTGGTCCGGAGAGGGCGCCGGTCAGGGCCGGGGCGAGGACGGCGGTGAGGGCGGCGAGCTTGGCGATGGTGCGCACGGGGCCTCCGGGGGCGTGGGAACGGGCACCCTGCCGAACGCGCGGGGGAGTCGTGCGGTCACGTATCGTCCCTCCTTCGGCCGGTCCGGTAAAGCATCCCGGATTGTGTTCATGACAACACGTCAGATGTCTGTACCGCTCCGGAGGTGCCTGCCTAGGGTCCTGTTCACACGACCCAACTGGGAGGACCCACATGCGCGTTGTCCCGAACCTCCGGATCCTGGCGGGCGTCCCGGTGGCCGCCGCCGCGCTGCTCGCCCTGAGCGCCGGCACCGCGAGCGCCGCGATACCGGTCAACCAGCCGATGAGCGGCAAGGCCACCTACTACAACGACGCCGGCTACGGCGCCTGCGGCACCCAGATCAACGCCGCCACCCAGCTGCTCGTCGCCGTCTCGCACACCTGGTGGACCACCGCCAACCCCAACAACGACCCGCTCTGCAAGGGCATCTCGGTCAAGGTGACCTACCAGGGCAAGGCCCTCACCGTGCCCGTCAAGGACCAGTGTCCGTCCTGCGACGCCACCCACATCGACCTCAGCCAGCCCGCCTTCGCGAAGTTCGCGCCCCTCGGCCAGGGCGTGATCAACGGTCTGACCTGGCAGTTCGTCAAGACCGGCTTCGCCGGCCGGAGCATCCCGATCGGTGAGCCCGTCACCGGCTCCACCCTCGGCTGAGGTCTGCTCCACGCCGCTCCGCCCGCCGCCGCTGTCGGTGGGGGCGGGCAGAATCGGCGCCGCGCGCACCCGGCGCGGCAGGCCACCCAGGGAGGGGCGGAGATGGCGAGGTACCTCACGGTGACGGCGGCGGTCACCACGGACCGGGCACGGCTGCGGGAGTTCCTCCGCTCGCCGGTCGCCCCGCCCTCCACCCGGCCCGCGTCCGACTGGGCGGGCCTCTGCACCCCCTGGCGCGAGGAGGCCGTCCGCCGCCGCTACCGCGCCGAACTGCCCGCCGCCCTCGCGGAGTGCGACCGCTGGATCGACGGCGACCACGCCGCCCTCCTCCACGGCCTCGACGAGGACGGCGGCCTCGTCCTGCGCCACGACAACGCCACCGGCGCGCTCATCGTCGACTTCGACACCCGCGTCGACTTCGAACTCCCCGGCATGATCTGGGCGTTCACCGCCCTGCGCGGCCTCGCCGACGCCATGGCCGGCGCGGACACCGGCCTCGTCGAACTCACCGCCGACTGGAGCGCGGAGAGCGTGCTGCTGCACCTGGCCCCGGGACGCTCCGTCCTCCTCGACCCCGACCGGGACGCCGCCGTCCTCGCCCGCGCCCGCGACGCGGCCTTCGACGCCCGCTGCGCCGCCTCCGGGGCGGACGGGGACGAGCCGGCCGGTGCCGTCCTCGCACGCCTGCTGGCCTGACAGAGTGCCCGGGCCGGGCACCTGATCCTTGCAGGCTGCCGGTGGTTCGCGGAGGGCTCGCGGGCGTACCGTCCCGGGAAACGGTCGGCGCGAGGTGGAGGTCGGGGTCCGTGGGATCCGGTGGCACGGGTGTGAACGGCGGGGTGTCCTTCTGGTGGGGCGGGCTCGGGCTGCCCGAGCCGCGCCCGGCCCTGCCCGGCGACCGGGAGGTCGACGTCTGCGTGGTCGGCGGCGGCTACACCGGCCTGTGGACGGCGTACTACCTCAAGAAGGCCGAACCGGGGCTGCGGATCGCCGTCCTCGAACAGCGGTTCTGCGGCTACGGCGCCTCCGGACGCAACGGCGGCTGGCTCTACAACGGCTTCGCCGGGCGCGGCGCCTTCGCCCGCCGCTACGGGCAGCGGCCCGCCGCCGCGATGCAGCGGATGATGGACGCGGCGGTCGGCGAGGTGGCGGACACCCTGGACGCCGAGGGCATCGACGCCGACGTGGTGCGCGGCGGCGTGCTGGAGGTCGCCCGCACCCCCGCCCAACTGGCCCGGCTGCGCGAGTTCGCCGAGACCGAGCGCGGCTACGGTCCCGACCGCGTCCACGAACTCGGCGCCGCCGAGACCGCCGGGCGGCTGCGCGTCGCCGGCGCCCTCGGCGGCGTCTGGAGCCCGCACGGCGCCCGCGTCCAGCCCGCCAAGCTCGCCGCCGGCCTCGCGGACACCGTCGAGCGGCTGGGCGTCGACCTCTACGAGGGCACCCGGGTGACGGAGATCCGCGGCGGCCGCCGGCCCCGGGCGGTCACCCCGCACGGCACCGTCACCGCCCGCTACGTGCTGCGCGCCACCGAGGGCTTCACCTCCGGCCTCGCGGGCGAGCGGCGCACCTGGCTGCCGATGAACTCGGCGATGATCGCCACCGAGCCGCTGCCGCCGTCCTTCTGGGCGCAGACCGGCTGGGAGGGCCGCGAGGTGCTCGGCGACTTCGCCCACGCCTACATGTACGCCCAGCGCACCGCCGACGACCGGATCGCCCTCGGCGGGCGCGGCGTCCCCTACCGCTTCGGCTCCCGGACGGACACCGACGGCGCCACCCAGCCCGCGACCGTCCGTCAGCTCCGGGAGATCCTGGGCGCGTTCTTCCCCGCCGCGCGCGGCGCCCGGATCGAGCACGCCTGGGCCGGGGTGCTCGGCGTGCCCCGCGACTGGTGCGCCACCGTCGACCTGGACCGCCGCAGCGGCCTCGGGTGGGCGGGCGGCTACGTCGGCAGCGGGGTGACCACCACCAACCTGGCCGGCCGCACCCTGCGCGACCTCGTCCTCGGCCACGACACCGCACTCACCCGGCTGCCCTGGGTCGGCCACACCGTCCGTCGCTGGGAGCCCGAACCCCTCCGCTGGCTGGGCGTGCACGCCCTCTACGCCGCCTACCACACCGCCGACCGGCGGGAGGCGGCCGGCCGCCGCCCCCGCACCTCCCCGCTCGCCCGCCTCGCCGACACCGTCGCCGGGCGGTAGGTCCCCGGGGCCGGCCGGTCCACCGGCCGGCCCCGGGGCGAGGGCGCTCAGGCGCCCACGTACTCCGCCAGGTGCCGGCCGGTGAGGGTGGACCGGGCGGCCACCAGCTCGGCGGGGGTGCCCTCGAAGACGACGCGCCCGCCGTCGTGGCCGGCCCCCGGCCCGAGGTCGACGATCCAGTCGGCGTGGGCCATCACGGCCTGGTGGTGCTCCACGACGACGACGGACTTGCCGGAGTCGACGAGCCGGTCCAGCAGCCCGAGCAACTGCTCGACGTCGGCCAGGTGGAGGCCGGTGGTCGGCTCGTCCAGGACGTAGACGCCGCCCTTGTCGCCCATGTGGGTGGCCAGCTTCAGCCGCTGCCGCTCGCCGCCGGAGAGGGTGGTCAGCGGCTGGCCGAGGCTGACGTAGCCGAGGCCGACGTCCACCAGGCGGCTGAGGATCCGGTGGGCGGCCGGTGTGCGGGCCTCGCCGGCGGCGAAGAAGGCCTCCGCCTCCGTCACCGGCATCGCCAGCACCTCGCTGATGTCCTTGCCGCCGAGGTGGTACTCCAGCACCGAGGCGTCGAACCGCCGGCCCTCGCAGTCCTCGCAGGTGGTGGCCACCCCGGCCATCATCGCCAGGTCCGTGTAGACGACGCCCGCGCCGTTGCAGGTCGGGCAGGCGCCCTCGGAATTGGCGCTGAACAGCGCCGGCTTGACCCCGTTGGCCTTGGCGAACGCCTTGCGGATCGGCTCCAGCAGACCGGTGTAGGTGGCCGGGTTGCTGCGCCGCGAGCCGCGGATCGGGCTCTGGTCGACCGACACCACCCCCTCCCCGGCCGGTATCGAGCCGTGCACCAGCGAGCTCTTGCCCGAGCCGGCCACCCCGGTCACCACGACCAGCACGCCGAGCGGGATGTCCACGTCGACGTCCCGCAGGTTGTGCGCGTTCGCGCCGCGGATCGCCAGCTTGCCGGTGGGTGTGCGCACCGTCTCCTTCACCGACGCCCGGTCGTCGAGGTGCCGGCCGGTGACCGTGCCCGCCGCCCGCAGGCCCTGCACCGAGCCCTCGAAGCAGACGGTGCCGCCAGCCGAGCCCGCGCCCGGACCGAGGTCCACCACGTGGTCGGCGATCGCGATCACCTCGGGCTTGTGCTCCACCACCAGCACCGTGTTGCCCTTGTCCCGCAGCTGCCGCAGCAGACCGTTCATCCGCCGGATGTCGTGCGGGTGCAGACCGGTGCTGGGTTCGTCGAAGACGTAGGTGACGTCGGTGAGCGAGGAGCCGAGGTGGCGGATCATCTTCACCCGCTGCGCCTCGCCGCCGGAGAGCGTGCCGGCCGGCCGCTCCAGCGAGAGGTAGCCGAGGCCGATCTCCACGAAGGAGTCCAGGGTCTGGCGGAGCGCGGCGAGCAGCGGTGCCACCGAGGGCTCGTCGAGCTCGCGCACCCAGGCGGCGAGGTCGCTGATCTGCATCCGGCACGCGTCGGCGATGCTGATCCCGCGGACCTTGGAGGAGCGGGCGGCCTCGGTCAGCCGGGTGCCGTCGCAGTCGGGACAGGAGGCGAAGGCGACCGCGCGGTCCACGAACGCCCGGATGTGCGGCTGCATCGCCTCCCGGTCCTTGGCCAGGATGGACTTCTGGACCTTCGGGACCAGCCCCTCGTAGGTGAGGTTGATGCCGTTGACCTTCACCTTGGTCGGCTCGCGGTAGAGGAAGTCCTGCAACTCCCGCTCGGTGTAGTCGCGGATCGGCTTGTCCGCGTCCAGGAAGCCGGAGCCGCTGAAGATCCGCGTCATCCAGCCGTCCCCGGTGTAGCCGGGCACCGTGATCGCGCCCTCGGCGAGCGACTTGGTGTCGTCGTAGAGCTGGGTGAGGTCGATGTCCGAGACCGCGCCGCGGCCCTCGCAGCGCGGGCACATGCCGCCGGTGACGCTGAAGCTGCGCCGCTCCTTGACCGTCTTGCCGGCGCGCTCCACGGTGACCGCGCCCGCCCCGCTGATCGAGGCGACGTTGAAGGAGAACGCCTTGGCCGAGCCGATGTGCGGCTGCCCGAGCCGGCTGAACAGGATCCGCAGCATCGCGTTGGTGTCGGTCGCCGTTCCGACGGTGGAGCGCGGGTCCGCGCCCATCCGCTGCTGGTCGACGATGATCGCGGTGGTCAGGCCGTCCAGCACGTCCACGTCGGGCCGGGCCACCGACGGCATGAAGCCCTGCACGAACGCGCTGTACGTCTCGTTGATCAGCCGCTGCGACTCCGCCGCGACGGTGTCGAAGACCAGGGAGCTCTTGCCCGAACCGGAGACCCCCGTGAACACCGTCAGCCGGCGCTTGGGGATCTCGATACTGACGTCCCTGAGGTTGTTCTCGCGCGCCCCGTGCACGCGGATCAGGTCGTGGGTGTCGGCGGCGTGCGGCTCGGGTGCCTGTGCGTCGGTCCTGCTGGCCGTGCTCATCGTTTCTCCGGTTCCTCTCACGGTGCCCTCCGGTTCCGATCTAACCAGCCGGGTACGACAGGTGGTGGTCTTAGGCCGGTCGGGGCCGTGCGCTGGCGGCCGGCCGGGGCGCACCGCACGGTGGTGGCGGGGGACGGACGACGGGAGGTGCCGGCGGTGTCGAAGCGGGCACGGCTGTGGCGGGCGACGGCGGGCCTGGCGGCCCTCGTGGTGGGCGCCGGCGCGGTCCCCGCGACCGCCGCCGGGGTGGGGCCGGGGTGGGCGGTGGCCGTGGTGGACCAGGCGTCGCGGCGGGTGCTGGTGGTGCGGAGCGCGGAGGAACTGGTCGGCTACCGGGGGCCGGACCGCCGGCCGGTGGTCTGGTCGTGGTCCGCGGACACCGCCGGCGACCTCGACGACCTCGACCCGCGCCGCAGCTGGGAGCTGCCGGACGAGGTCAAGAGCCGGGTGCGGCACGGCCGCCGGTACCTGCTGGCCACCGCCTCCGGGGGCCTGGCGGCCGTCGTCGACACCGCGACCGGCGCCGCGCGGTGGGCCGTCGACACCGGCCCGCTCGCCAACCCGCACAGCGCCGAACTCCTGCCCGACGGCAACGTCGCCGTCGCCGCCTCCACCGGCGGCTGGATACGGCTGTACGCCGCCTCCCTCGGCCCGCGCAGCACCGCGCACGCCGAGTACCGGCTGCCGGGCGCGCACGGTGTGCACTGGGACGGCCGCTCCCGGCTGCTCTGGGCGCTCGGCGACGACCGGCTGACCGCGCTGCGGGTGGGCGGCAGCGCGGCCGCGCCGACGCTCACCGCCGAGCGGACGGTGCCGCTGCCCGAGCCGGGCGGCCACGACCTGGCGCCGGTGCTCGCCGCGCCCGGGCGGTTCTGGGTGAGCACGGCGGCGCACCTGTGGCGCTTCGACCCGGCGGCGGACCGCTTCACCCGGATCCGGCTGGGCAGCGAGCGGGCCGAGCGGGACATCAAGAGCGTGGGCGACGAGCCCGGCACCGGGCGGCTGCTCACCACCGCCCCGGACCACGCGGGCCCGTGCGCCTGGTGCACCTCGGTGCTCACCCTGCACCGCCCCGACGGCAGCCGCGGCCTGCCCGGCACGCACCTCTACAAGGCGCGCTGGTGGACCAGTTGGGGGAGCGGGGGATGACCGCCGCGGCAGGGGGCGCGACCGGGGGAAGGGGTGGCGGGAGGGGTGGCGGACGGGGTGGCGAAATAGAGCGGAATGGGGCGGGGCCGGACTGCCATTCGGAGGATGCGGCTGATTTTATGCAACGCCAAACTACTCCAATAGTGGTCAGTTTCCGCTCCGGTTCCGTATACCTTCCGGTAGCGCCCCGGGCTGGGATAGCGTCCATGGCGCCGGGGGAACACGAGCCCGCTCAGCGGGTTCACTCATCCAGAAATGTACCCATTCAGGGAGAGAACTGTGCGCAATTTCGTTTCGGAATCAAGGTCCGAGACCGTCGACGAGCTGCGGCTCGCGGTGGAATCGCTCGCGGCCTTCCCGGCCCGCGGCGCCGCCGGCGGGTCGGAGGTCGCCGACCGCCTGGCGGCCGTCGCCGAGCTGTGCCGGGCGGTCGACGGAGTGCTCGACAGCCTGGTCGTCGAGGCCGCCGCCGAGGCCGCCGAGGAAGGCTGGACCGCGGCCCGGATGGCGTCCGAACACGCCGTCTACTACGCGCGGTTGCGCCGGGCGCTGCTGCTCACCGGTTCCACGGCCGAGCAGCGGTGAGCGCGGCACCCGCGACCCAGCTGGTGGACGTCAACGCCCACGTGGTGGTCTGTCCCACCCGGTGGAGCGACGTCGACGAGAACGGGCACATCAACAACGCCCGGTTGGTCTCCTACGTGCAGGAGGGAATTTACGACCTGTTCTGCCACCACGCGGTCGCCGTCCAGGAATCGCTATTCCCGTCGGGATTCCTGATCGCCCGGCACGAGATCGATTATCTGGAGCAGCTGTACCACCGGCCGGAACCGTTGCTGGTGCGGCTGACGGTCGAACGACTGGGGCGCAGTTCCGCGCACGTCGTGGTCAAGGTGTGCCGTGACGCGCACACGTTCATGCGGGCACGGACGGTCGTGGTCGCCAGGGACGCGGTCTCCGGCCGCTCCCGCACGCTCAGCCCGTCGGAGCGGCGGTTCCTCTCCGGTTTCCTCTCCGACGACGCGGCCCACGCGGTGCCGCCCCGGGTGGCGTTCGGCTCGCCGCGCGGGTCGCTCACCATGGCGTCCTCCGGGCACCACCCGGCCCGCCGGCGTCTGCCGAACCCCTCCGCCCTCACCAGGGGCGTTCCGGTGATCCCGGACGGGCGTCGCGCCCGCTGACCTCCGCCGCGACCCCGATCGATGAGTAGGATCCTGCTGGGGCAGGATCCTGCTTGGTTTGCGGGGCGGGTCCGGTGGCCGGGCCGGCCGCGGAGCACCGCGAACCCGCCCGGCGCGCGGAGCGGTTCCGGCTGGTGGCCACCCTCTTGACACCGCGCTCCACGCGGGCGCGCCGGTCAGCGGCAGAGCGCGGCGGCGCCGATCAGCCCGGCGTCGGTGCCGAGTTCGGCGCGGCGCACCTCCGGACCGCGGACGTAGGGCAGCGCCGCGTAGCGGTCCAGATGACGGGCGAGCGGCTCGAACAGGACCGGTCCGGCCGTCGCCACCCCGCCGCCGATCACCACCCGCCGCAGGTCGACCAGCGCGGCGGTGGCGGCGATCCCGGCGGCCAGCGCCTGGGCCGCCCGGTCGAAGGCGGCGAGCGCCACCGGGTGCCCGGCCAGCGCGTCCTCGGCCACCGCGCGCGCCGAGCGGTCGTCGCCGGCGGGCCGCCAGCCCCCGGCGAGGGCCCGCCGGGCGATCGCGGTGCCGCTGGCGATGCCCTCCAGACAGCCGCGCGAGCCGCACGGGCACGGTTCGCCGTCCAGGTCGACGGTGATGTGGCCGAGGTGCCCGGCGTTGCCGCTGGGACCGGGGCGCACGGCGCCGTCCAGCACCAGGCCGGCGCCGACCCCGGTGGAGACCACCAGGCAGAGCGCGTTGTCGGTGCCGCGGGCCGCGCCGAGCCAGTGCTCGGCCGCGGCCATCGCCACGCCGTCCCCGGCGAGCGCCACCGGGCGGGCGCCCATGGCGGGGTGGGCGGCGACCCCGGCGGTCAGCGGGAACCCCCGCCAGCCGGGGATGTTGACCGGGCTGACCGTGCCCCGGGCGAGGTCCACCGGGCCCGCGCTGCCGATGCCGACCGCCGTGACGGCGCCCCAGGCGGGCGCGGCGGCCAGCCGGTCCAGCACCCGGTGCACCACCGCCAGCACCTCGGCACCCGGCCGCTGGGCCGGCGTCGGCAGCTGGACGCGGTGGGCGAGTGCCCCGGTGGAGTCGACCAGCGCCCCGGCGATCTTGGTCCCGCCGATGTCGACGGCGGCGAACAGCGGGCCGGCGGACAGCGGGGCGGCGGTGGACGGCGAGGGCGCGGTCATGGCGGGTGGCTCCGGATGAGGGTGCGGACGGTGGTGGGCCCGGCGGACCGGACGGGGACAGGGACAAAGACAGGGACAGCAAACAGGATCGGGCCGACGGCGCGCTCCGCGGGGGTCACCGGCCCGAGCCGGTGCCGGCGGAGGGAACCGGCCGCGCGCGGCGGTCCGGCGTTGCCCTTTCGGGCCGTTCCGGCCCGAACCGCACGGAAACTGCCCGGAACGTGCAACGCTCCGCGGCCTCCGCGGCATCCAACAGGTATGGATTCGAATCTTCTTCCGACCGGGGACCCGGCCGACGACGCCGCGCCCGGGCCCTCCCGGAGGTCGCCGCTGCGGCTGGCCCGCTACAGCGCGACCTTCGTGGGAGTGAGCGTGGTCTCCGGCGTGCTGCTCGCCGGCCTCGTGCTGCCCGCGGCCGGCGCGCTCGGGCTGACCGCGAAGAACACGGCGGAGGAGTTCGAGGACGTCCCGGACGATTTCAAGGCGCCGCCGCTCACCCAGACCAGCCAGATCTTCGACGCCAAGGGCGGCCTGATCGCCACGGTCTACGAGCGCGACCGCACCGTCCTCGCCGCCGAGCAGATGTCGCCGTACATGCGGCAGGCCCAGGTCGACATCGAGGACGCCCGCTTCTACGAGCACGGCGCCGTCGACCTCAAGGGCGTGCTGCGGGCGATCAGCAAGAACGCCGAGAGCGGCACCACCTCCGAGGGCGCGTCCACGCTGACCCAGCAGTACGTGAAGAACGTCAACGTCGAGAAGGCCGGTGACGACCAGGAGGCCGTCAAGGAGGCCATGCGCAAGACCCTGGGCCGCAAGATCCAGGAGCTGAAGGTGGCGATCAAGCTGGAGGAGGAGCTGAGCAAGGACCAGATCCTCACCAACTACCTCAACATCACCTTCTTCGGGAACGGCGCCTACGGCGTGGAGGCCGCCTCCCAGCGGTACTTCGGCAAGTCCAACAAGGACCTCACCCTCGCCGAGGCCGCGACCCTGGCCGGCCTGGTGCAGAACCCCTCGAAGTACGACCCGAAGGCGCACCCGCAGGCGGCGCTGAACCGCCGCAACACCGTGCTCGACAAGATGCTGGAGAACCGGCACATCACGGAGGAGCAGGCCAAGGAGGCCAAGGCCGCCCCGCTGGGCCTGAACTACCGGGGGCCGCAGAACGGCTGCATCACCGCCAAGGCGGGCATGGGCTTCTTCTGCGACTACGTCAAGCACGTGATCAAGCAGGATCCGGCGTTCGGCGCCAACGCCGCCGAGCGCAAGAAGCTCTGGGACCAGGGCGGCCTGATCGTCCACACCACCCTCGACCCGGAGAAGCAGGCAGCCGCCCAGAACGCGGTGAGCTCCAACGTGCGGGTGACCGACAGCGTCTCGGCCGCCGCCAGCATGGTCGAGCCGGGGACCGGCAGGATCCTGGCGATGGCCCAGACCCGCCCGTACGGCCTGGACAAGGGCAAGAACCAGACCGTGGTCAACCTCAACGTCGACGCGGTGATGGGCGGCGGCAACGGCTTCCAGCCCGGCTCCACGTTCAAGCCGGTCGTCGCGGTCGCGGCGATGGAGGCGGGGCTGCCGCCGACCCAGGAGTACGACTCCCCGAACAGGATGGAGTACCCGACGATGAAGACCTGCGAGGGGACCTGGAAGAACACCGGCAAACCGAAGACGACGGTGCCCAACGAGTCCGCGAGCGAGAAGGGGCCGTACCAGCTGAAGGAGGCGATGGCGCTCTCGGTCAACACCTACTTCGTGCAGATGGAGCAGGAGATCGGCCTCTGCGCGGTCAAGCAGATGGCCAACAAGCTCGGCATCACGGCCCGGGCCAGCGGCGAGCCGCTGAACGAGGTCCCCGCGATGGCCCTGGGCGTCGAGGAGGTGAGCCCGCTGACCATGGCCGGCGTCTACGCGGCCTTCGCCGCCGGCGGCACGTACTGCGCCCCGGTCGCGATCAGCAGGATCACCACGGTCGAGGGCAAGGACGTCGCCGTCCCGCCCGCCCGCTGCGAGAGGGCCTTCTCCGAGAGCACCTCCCGGGTGCTGAACACGATCCTGAACGGTGTGACGGAGGGCGGCGGCACCGGTTCGGCGCTCCAGTTGGAGGGCGACCGGCAGATCGCCGGCAAGACCGGCACCTCGGACAAGAAGAAGGCGGCCTGGTTCAGCGGCTACACCCCGCAACTCGCCACCGCCGTCTGGCTCGGCGGCCCCAACGGCGGGGTGGAGATGCGCGACATCACCATCAACGGCAAGCGCCACGACGAGGTGTTCGGCGCCACCGGGCCCGGGCCGATCTGGCGGGACGCCATGAACCAGGCGCTGCGGGGCGCGCCCAAGCAGTCCCTGCCGATGACGGACATCCCCGACCCGGCGCCCAGGACCGACCCGAACGCCAGTACCGGGCCCACGGGTTCGGCCTCCGGCACCCCGGCCGCGGGTTCGCCCCCGGCCTCCTCCACCACCCCGCCCGGCAAGCGGCGCTGACGCCTGCCGGTGCCCCCCGCCCGGTGGTTGGCGGCGGGGGGGGGCACCGGCGCAGGGCCGTCGTCCTGGCTGGGGGGGGCTCCGCAGCGCCCGGGTGCCGAGGCCGTGGGTCAGCGGCCGTTGCCGAAGGTGCCGCGGGGGCCGGCGGGTTCGGCGCAGGAGCGGCAGAGGACGCGGGAGTAGACGGCGGCCGGGCCGCGGATCACCGCCTCGACGCCGCCGTGCAGGGACTGCGTTCCCGCCGGCCCGCCGCAGAGGTGGCAGCTGCGCCGGGCCTGCGCCCTGGTGTAGCAGTCCCAGCAGACCAGCCGGTCCGCTGCCTCGGCGAGGATGGCGGTCGGCTGCGGGGCGGCCAGGTGGTCGCAGTGGCGCAGGCTGCCGTCCTCCTCGGCGCGGAGCATCACCGCCCGGGTCTCCCGGAACCACGGCGGGGCCTGCTCCGGGGTGGTCCGGACCGGGGCCGGGCGGCCCGAGGCGATGAGCAGGCGTTCGGCGTGCTCGCCGGCGGCCCTGATCTGGTCGGTGACGGCGAGCTGGGCGGGGTCGTCGCTCATGGGCACGTCCTTGTGCGAACTTGTGCGAACGGGGTGGGACGGGGAGGCGGCCGGAGGAGCGGCGCCGGTGGTTGCGGCGCCGCTCCCGGTCCCGCGGCTGTCCTACCCGTCTTCCGCGTCATGCCTCCCCGGCAGCCGGTGTGTCGGCGTGCGCTCCCGGCGCGCGCTGTGGCCGCGCGCCGGGGGAGTGCGGCAGCCGGCCGAGGGTGTGCTCCTCGCCGGAGGTCCTCGCCCTGCGCGCCGTGATGCGCGAACTCATCGAAGAGGCACCGGAGTTATTCGACGCCCCGGGTCACCGGTAGTCCAGCGTCCCGTCAGGGCGCGGCACCGGGCCGGTCCACCGGTTTCGTCGGCGACCGTGTCGTACGACGCGCGGACGGCGGTCAGCCAGGGGGACGGCCAGGGGGGCGACGTCGGTCAAGGCCACCGACGACACCCGCGCCGCGCCTAGCCGAGGGCGTGGGCCCGGGTCACGACCTCGGCCGGGGCCTTGGCCACGGCGCCGGTGTCGAACGGGGGTTGCGGGTCGTACTCGGTGCAGAGCTGGATCGCCTGGGCGGTGACCTCGTCGGTCAGCAGGGCGGACAGCTGGAGGGCCATGTCGATGCCCGAGGAGACCCCGGCCGCGGTGATCAGCCGGTCGTGCCGGACCACCCGGTCGGCGGTGTAGACGGCACCGTGGGACTCCAGTTCGGCGGTCGCCGCCCAGTGGGTGGTGGCCGTCAGGCCCTTCAGCAGGCCGGCCGCGCCGAGCACCACGGCGCCCGTGCAGACCGAGGTGGTGAACCGGGTGCCGGCGTGGATCCGGCGCACCCAGTCGAGGAAGGCGGGATCCGCGAGCATGGGCCGGATGCCGCCCCCGCCCGGGATCAGCAGGACGTCGCAGCGCTCCACCTCCGGGTACGCGGTCGCGACGTGCACCGGCATCGCCCCGAACGCGTCCCGCACCAGGCCGGGTTCGCCGGTGACGAAGCGGACGGTGGCACCGGGCACGAGCGCGAGGATCTCGTAGGGCCCGATCGCGTCGAGTGGTTCGAACCCTTCGAAGAGCGGAATCACGATGTCCATGCGCCGCAGCATAGCCACCGGTACCCGCCCGCCCACGCCGCCGGCCGTCAGCCGTCGCGCAGGACGCGGCGGCCGACGGGCGGGGCCAGCCGCAGCAGCGCCAGCAGGGCGCGGGTGGCGCCGACGGCGACGACGGGGCGTCCGCGCACGAGGCCCCGCACGATCGCGCCGGCGGCCTCGGCCGGGCCGATCTTCCTGGTCGGGCCCTCGCGCCCGGCGGTCATCGCCGTGTCGACGAGCGGCAGCACGACCTCCTGCACCCGCACCCCGGGGCTGGTCGACCGCGCCTGGTGGCGCAGCGACTCCAGCAGGATGTGGACGGCCGCCTTGGTCGCGCAGTAGACCGGAGCGCTCTGCTTGGGCGCGTACGCGAGAGCGGAGGTGACGGCGACGAACGCGGCGCGCGGCGGGCCGCCGGGCGCCGCGGCGGCGAGGTGCGGCCACGCGGCGGCCGCGAGTTCGACCACCGAGGCGAGGTTGACCCCGATCTCCTGCCGGGCCCGGCCGAGGACCTCCGGATCGGGTCCCAGGGTGAGCGGGGTCGGGTACTGCACACCGGCGTTGGCGACCACGACGTCCAGGCCGCCGAGCCGCTCGACGGCCTCGGCGACGACCCGCGCCGCCTCCCCGGGCACCGCCAGGTCGGCGCGGACGGCGAGCGGCCCGGCGGCGGAGCGGCCGCAGGTGACGACGGTGGCGCCGAGGGCGGTGAGGGCGTCGGCGAGGGCGAGGCCGATTCCGCCGGTGCCGCCGGTGACGAGGACGCGCTTCGAGCCGAGGTTCACGCCGGCCATCGTGGAGCGGCGGCATCCGGTCCGCTTGTACGATCGCGCCATGCCCCGCACCGGCGTCGACATGGCCCGCACGGTCCGCCCGGCGATGGCCCGGGCGGTGCTGCGCACGCTCGGCCCGCGGTACGCCGGCGAGCCGGGCCGGCAGGGCGCCCGGCTGCTCGGCGACGGCCTGCCGGTACCGGAGCCGCTGCACGCGCGGCTGGTGGCCGCCCTCGCGGCACGCGGCTGGCCCGCGCTGCGCACCGCCGCCGAACGGCTGCTGGCCGAGGACCCGTTGCTCGCCGAGCTGTCCCGGTGCGGCGGCCTGCCGGAACTCCTCGGCCGTGCCGGGCTGGTGGAACCCTGGTTCCACGCCGGTCACCGGACCCGCCGGTCACCGGCCGACGACGGATCCCTGACGATCCGTCATGTTCCCTCCCTGGGAAGGGTTCCCCTCCCCTCCGAATCCCTGCTCGTCTGTGCCCTGTACACGGCCGGAACGGCGGCCGTGACCGGCCGCACGCCTCGCGTCGAGGTGTTCGCCGACGGCGCGACGGGCCGCCCCGGGGAGGTCCTGCGCGCGACCCGGGTCGCCGGGTGGCGGCTGCGCTGGTCCGACCGTCCCGCCGCCGGCCCGCGCCCGTTGGACGCCGTCCGCACGTACTTCGCCCGGGAGCCGGCCCGGCCCTGGCGCCTGTCCGCGACGGCCGCGCTGCTCGGCCTGGCACCGCGCACCCTCCAACGCGCCCTCGCCACCGCGGGCACCTCCTTCCAGGCGGAACTGCTCGCCGTCCGCCTGGAGGTGGCCGGCCAGCTGACCGCCCGCACGGCCCTGCCCCTCGCCGACATCGCCGCCACCGCCGGCTTCACCGACCACGCCCACCTGACCCGCCGCTTCCACGCCCACTACGGCTGCCCGCCCTCGGAGTTCCGCCGCACGGCGCACCACTGACCGGGTGCCCGGAGCCCGCCGTCCGTGGCCTCGGCGGGATGGCGCTGCCGCGTCCGGCCCGTGGGGCTCCGGAGACGGGGGCAAGCGGATCCACGGCCGGGAGCCGTGGAACCGACGCCCGCCGACCGGGCGCCGCCCGGGGTCCGCCTCAGCCCGTCAGGGCGAGGCGCAGGGCCAGGGCGAGGACCACGGTGTGACCGGTGAGGCCGGTGAGCAGGCGGGCGCGAGGACCGGTGAGCGCACGGCGGAGCAGGGCGCCGCCGGTGGCGAGCAGCGCCTGCCAGCTCGCCGAGGCGGCGAACGCGGCGAGGGCGAACGCCAGCCCCGGGCCGAGCGGTCCCGGGCCGGCACGGCCGCCGACCACCAGGGCGGTGAAGTACACCACGGTGAGCGGGTTGAGCAGGGTCAGGCCGAGCAGCGCCGCGTACGTGCGCCGGGGCGAGGCCGGGGCCGGCGGCGTCACGCCGTTCTCCGTCCGGTGGTCGCGGCACGTCGCCCACAGGCCGCGGACGGCGAGCAGGACGAGCACCCCGGCGGCCACGGCCTCCAGCGCACCCGCGGCCGGCGCGATCACCGGCGCGAGCGCCGCGCCGCCCAGCACCGCCGCGAGTGCGTACAGCCCGTCGGCCGTGGCGACCCCCAGCGCGGCGGCCAGGCCCCGCCCGAGCGAGACGCGCGAGGCGAGGGTGACGACCAGTACGGAGATCGCGCCGACCGGCACGGCGACGCCGTAGCCGGCGAGGAGTCCGGAGAGCAGGGCATCGGTCATGGCGGGCGGTCCGGTTCTGATGGGGCTGCGGCGCGCACGCCGGGTGGTGGCCGGGAGCGTAGCCCCCACGCCGAGAACCCGGCCACCGCTTTTCCCGCTCCGGACGGCCCCGAACCCTGGTCGGGATCAGGTTGACGCTGATCGGGCGAGTACGGGATAAGTGGGAACCCGCCGGGGTGCGTTGGCGTGAAACACCATGTGGTCTCACGGAACAGGGGAGGGCCGGATGGGACAGGGGTGGAGATGGTGGGTGGCGGGGCTGGTCGCGGTCCTGGCCTTCGCCGCCACGACGTGGTTCTTCGCGGCGGTCGTCGGGCCGTTCTGGGGCGTGCGCGACGTCGGGGCGAGGGTGACCCTGGGGGTGGGGGCGGGAGCCGCGGTGGCCGCGCTGGCGGCGCTCTGGGGCAAGTCCTTCGTCGACGGTGAGGACCGACGCGGCGGGTCCCGGCAGTCCGTCGTGGACAGCAGCGTCGGTGGCGGGGTCACCCGGGTGACCGGCGCGGGGGGCAACGTCAAGGTGACGATCGGCAGCGGACCGGCCGCCTCGCCGCTGCCGCAGCCGGGTGCGGCGCCGGGTGCGGCGCCGGAGGCCCCACCGGCCACCGGAGGGCAGTTCGTCCGGCGTTCCATGGTCAACGGTTCGGTCGTGGACGTCGACGGCGCGGCCGGTGACGTGGAGATCGAGGCGTGAGCGACCCGAAGCGGTTGCGGCGGGGCGCCCAGTGGGTGGCGAACTCCGTCGTCCACGGCTCGGTGGTCAACATCAACAACGTCACCGGGAACGTCAACGTCACCGTCCGCAACGAACGCCCGCTCTACAAGCTGGACGCGTTCCCGCTCGACCGCGAGGTGCTGACGGTCAGGAAGGCCCGCGAGCGGCCGTCCCGACTGCTCCACTCCCGCTTCGAGGTGGTGGACTTCACCGGGCGGCATTCCGAGCTGGCCCGGCTGGCGGCCTGGCGCGACAACGAGGAGCCGGTGTCGGCCCTCCTGCTGCACGGGGTCGGTGGCCAGGGAAAGACGCGCCTGGCGACCGAGTTCGCCCGGCGGACCCGGAAGCTCGGCTGGCGGGTGCTCCAGGCCCGGCACGCGAGCGACCCGGCGCCGGGGCCGCTCCGTGGTTCCGGCGGCCCCGGCACCGAGCCGGTCCCGGACCACGCCGGAACGCTGCTGGTCGTCGACTACGCCGACCGCTGGCCGGCGGCCGACCTGCTGGAGCTGTGCGCGGACGCGACCCGGCAGCCGCACCGCACCAGGGTGCTGCTGGTCGCCCGGGCGGCCGGGGTGTGGTGGCAGATGCTGTCCGGCAACGACCTGGAGCGGATGAACGTCGACACCGACCGCCTGGAGCTCGGCCCACTGGCCAACGGGGCGGACGGGGCGGACGGGGGCGGTGGGGCCGGCGGGGCGTCCCACAGCCCCCGGGCGCTGTTCACGGCCGCGTGCCGCCGCTTCGCCGAAGCCCTGCGGATCACCGGCGCCGACGAGCCGGCGCCGCCCCGGTCCCTGGGGGAGCACCAGGGCTTCCGCGAGGCACTGGCCGTGCACATGGCGGCCCTGGCCTCGGTCGACGCGGTGTACCGGAGCCGGCAGGACGGGTTCGCGCCGCCCGAGCTGGGCAGCCCCGAGGAGGTCTCCGCCCACCTGCTGACCCGTGAGCGCGCCTACTGGCGGAACCTCCACGATCACGGCCGGACCCGTGCCGACGAGCACGAGATGGGCCGGGGCGTCTACGTCGCGACGCTGATCGGGCGTCAGACCCGTGATCACGCCCTGGACGCGGTCACCCGGGCGGCGCGCGCCGGCGGCGCACCGTATCCGCCGGACCGGTTGCTCCGCGATCACGCCGTCGCGTACCCGGAGGCGGCGGAGACCCGGCCGGGCACCGACGGCCGGGCCGCCGCGACCACCTTCCTCGAACCGCTGTACCCGGACCGCCTGGCCGAGGACTTCCTCGCCCTGTCGGTCCCGGATCACCCGCTCAAGGACGTCTTCGCCCCCGACGACACGTTGACCGGGGTGCCCGCCCGGCTGCTCGGCGGCGGCGAGTCGGAGCAGGAGCGGGCCTGGACCCGGACCGCCCTGACGATGCTGTCGGCGGCCGCGGCCCGCTGGCCGCATCTGATGGCCGGCCAGCTCGCCCCGCTGCTGAGCGCCCGGCCGGCCCTGGCGCTGCACGCGGGCGGGACCGCGCTCGCCGCGCTGGCGGACCTGCCCGAGCTGCCCCGCGAGGTGCTGGAGGCGATCGAGGCCCAGCTGCCCGCCGGCCGGCACACCGACCTCGACTCCGGCGCCGCGGTGGTCGCCTACCGGCTGGCCCACCACCGCCTCGCCCACACCCAGGACCCCCTCGCGCACGCGGTGGTCCGGCAGGGGCTGGTCCAACGGCTGGTCAACGCGGGGCTGGACGCCCAGGCGCTCACCGCCGTCGAGGACGCCCTGCCCGCCTGGCGCTGCCTGGTGGAGGCCGACCCGGACACCTTCGGGGTGGGCCTCGCCGGTGCCCTGGTCTGCCTGGCGGGCCTGCTGCCCAAGGCGGGACGGGCCGACGAGGCCCTGGCGGCGGCCCGGGAGGCCGTCACCCTGTTCCGCGACTCGGCGGCCGCCGACCCCGCCGACGCCGACGTCGGGGCCGCGCTGTCCGCGGCCCTGTGCGTCCTCGGCGACCGCCTCTCCGGGAGGGGCCTGGTCGCGGAGGCCCTGGCCACGGCCCGGGAAGCGGTGGCGCTGCACCGGCCGCTCGCCGAAGCCGACCCGCACGCCCGGGCCGGCGGCCTGGCCTTCGCACTGGGCAGCCTGGCCGACATCCTCCCCAGGGCCGGGCGGAACCGGGAGGCGCTGGAAGCGGCTCGGGAGGCCGAGGCGATCCAGCGGCGGCTCGCCGAGGCCGAACCGACCCGGTACGCGCCCGACCACGCCAGGATCGTCACCCGGCTCGGTGTCCTCCTGACCAGGGCGGGCCGGCGCGAGGAGGCCGTGGCTCCGGCCCGGGAGGGAGTGGACACCTACCGGCCCCTGGCCGAGACGAATCCGGCCGCCTTCGAGCCGGACCTCAACGACGCGCTGATCGACCTCAGCGAGACCCTGTGGCGCGCGGGGGAGCGGGAGGAGGCCCTGACCCGGGCCCGGGAGGCCGTCGAGATCTCCCGACGGCTCGCCGAGGCCGATCCCGTCGCCCACACCGCCGGCCTCGCCGTGGATCTGGGCCGGCTCGGCTCCCAGCTCTCCAGGACCGGCCGGCGCCACGAGGCCGTCGCCCCGCTGGAGGAGGCCGTGGCGCTCGGCCGCGGGCTCGTGGCGCTGGACCCCGACGCCCACGCCGCCGAACTGGGCGTCGCGCTCGGCAACCTCGGGGAGCTGCTGTGGTGGGTCGGCGAGCCGCAGGACGCCGTGGCGCGAACCCGGGAAACGGTGGAGGTCTTCCGACGGCTCGCCGACCGCAACTCCGCCGTGCACCGGCACAACCTCGCCAACGCCCTCAACAGTCTCGGAATCTCCCTGGCGAGGGCGGACCTGCCCCGGGAGGCCGTGGACCCGGCGCAGGAGTCCGCGGACCTCCTGCGGGAGCTGGCGCGGGAGGACCCCGCCGTCCACACGCCGGAGCTCGCGATGGCGCTGAACAACCTGTCGGCGCGGCTGGTGGAGGTGGGACGGTGGGAGAGGGCGCTCGACCTGGCCCGGGAGTCCGTCGACCTCCGGAGCCGGCTGGTGAAGGAGAACGCGGTCGCGCACGGACCCGGATACGCGGTGTCGCTCACCCACCTCGCCTCCATGCTGATGCAGATGGGACGGTCCGGGGAGGCCGTGGCCCCGGCCTGGCGCAGCGTCGCCGTGCGCGGGGACCTGGCCCCGGCCGAGCCCGCGGCCCACCGCGCCGGGTACGCGCGGGCCCTCACCGCCCTCGCCTGCTACCTGACCGAGGCGGGTCGGCCGCGGGAGGCGCTCCGTCCGGCCCGCGAAGGCGTCGGCGTCCAGCGGTCGTCGGGCGCGGCCGACTCGTCCGCCGGCCAGGAGGAACTGGCCCTGGCGCTGGGGATCCTGGTGAACGCCCTGATCGCCGCCGACCGGGAGGGCACGCCGGAGGCGCTGGACGCGGCGCTGGAGGGCGTGCGGATCTTCCAGGGGCTGGCCCGGAGCGCCCCCGAACAGTACGGCGGCCACCTGCGTGCCGCCCGGTCCCTGCTGACCTACGTCCGGAACGCGCAGGGCTGAGCACGGCCCGCTTCTGTGCCCCCGGGCTCAGCCGGTGGAGGCCGCCCTCAGGACCGCCGGGGTGGGGCCGTCGGGGCGGACGGTGATGCTGTAGAGGGAGCCGGTCGGGGTGCTCAGGAACTCCACCTCGTGGGCGGGAAGCAGGAGTTCGAGCAGGGCGGTGGACTCGCGGAGGGCGAACTGGGTGCCCAGGCAGGCGCGGGCGCCCAGGCCGAAGGGGAAGTAGGCGCCGAGGTGGGCGGGGCGGGCGCCGTCCGGGGCGAAGCGGGTGGGGTCGAAGCGTTCCGGGTCGGGCCACAGGGCCGGGTCGCGGTGGGTGAGGTAGGGGCAGACCAGCAGGTCGGTGCCGGCCTCGACGCGGTGGCCGGCGAGGGTGTCGTCGGCGAGCGCGTGCCGGGGGAGGATCCACGCGGACGGGTAGAGCCGCAGCGTCTCGTGGACCAGCGCCTGCACCGCCTCGCGCCGTTCGGGCGAGCCCGCGGGACCGGCCGCGAGGGCCCGGGCGCGGGCGCCGGGGTTGGCGTCGAGCAGCAGGTGGAGCCAGGTGAGGGTGGTGGCGGTGGTCTCGTGGCCGGCGACGAGCAGGGTGACCAGCTCGTCGCGGATCAGCCGGTCGGTGTACTCGGGGTGCCGGGCGGCGGCGTCCAGCAGGACGCGCAGCACCCCGGGGCCGTCGGGGCCGTCCTCGTGGCGGCGGGCGGCGTCGATGGCGGCGTGCGCGACGGCGTCGATCCGGGCCAGGTCGTCGGTGACGGCGTCGCGGGCCTGGTCGCCGTCGGGCAGTTGGGGCAGGGCGGCGACGACGGCGGGGATGCGGTCGAGTTCGCGTTCGGTGGCGGTGTCCAGCGGGTGGCCGGTGAGCGCGCGCCAGATGGTGTCGAGGGCGAAGTGGCGCATCTCCTCGCCGATGTCGACGGGTTCCCCGGTGCGCGCGTGGCCGGCCCAGCGCTCGGCGGTGCGGCGGGCCGCGGCGGCGATCCGCTGCTCGTAGCGGCGCATCCCCGGTCCGGTGAACTGGGCCTGGAGCATGCGCCGTTGGTTCTTCCAGGCGTCGCCGGTGGCGGAGAGCACGCCGTCCCCGGCGAGCATCCGGGCGCGGTGCGAGCGCTTGACGTAGCGCTCGGGATGCCGGCCGAGGACGTGCTGGACGGCCTCGGGGTCGGTGACCAGGACGGTGGGCCGCGGGCCGATCCGGAACGCCGCGACGCCGCCGAGCCGCTGCCGGGTGCGGGCCAGCAGTTCGACCAGCTCCGCCTCCTCGGTGCGCCACTCCTCGACCGCCTCGGGCGGCAGTTCGGGGACGGGGAGGGGTGCGGAACCGGGGTTCGCGGTGGTGGTCACGGGTGCCTCCTCGGTCGGTGACGGACGGCCCGCGCCGACTCTACGTCAGCGGACGCCCCGCCGGTGGGCGGTAGGGGCGGCCCGGGGGGCGTTCATGACGGTTCGTCAGTCGGCGGGGCGCGGCCGGAAGAACTGCAGGACGGTGGCGGCGCCGAACAGGAAGGCGCTGGCCGCGAAGAGCTGGAGGCCGTTGCCGTGCCGCAGGGCGACGAGGCTCCCGATCAGGCCGAGGGCGCAGCCGACGGCGAACGCGGCGGCCTGGACGGCGGTGATGACCCGGTGGCGCGTGCGGCCGGGGTGATCGTGCGCGGCCGGGTGCGGGCCGTGGTGGTCCCGGGGCCCGGGCGGCGCGCCGTGCGGGCGGTCGGGGCCGGGGCACGCGGGCCGCCGCCGGCCGCCGAGGGCGCGCAGGATAGCGCCGATCCGCCACCGGCGCGGTGCGGCTCCCCGTGCGGGGCCGCTCTTCTCCTGGTGTTCGCCCGCTCGAATGTGTGGTGTGCCATTGTTGAACATGTCGAGTGCTCCTGATGAGTGCTTGTCGGGGCTGTCCGCCGGCCAGGGCCGGAATCCGCGTCGGCGGGCAGCTTTCCTGTGGTGCTCCTGAAAAGTGCTCAGGTCACGGTCCCCGCCGCCACCCGGTGCTGAGATGGGTGATCCGGTGGAGCTGGGCGCCGCCCGCGACGGCGGTGAGACCGGCGGTCCACTTGGTCGGCTCGATCACCATCGCCAGGACGCCGGCCAGCACGACCATGACGAGCCAGGCCAGGTCGGCCCGGGTGCTCTCGAAGGTGATCTTGATGACCATGGCCCCCCGGCGGGCCCGGGGCGTGCTCGGCCTGCCGGTTGACCCGGGGTTGAGCAGCACGACGTTCTCCTCTCCGTTGCGGCGCAGCCTGCGGCGGCGGTCGACCTCGTCGCGCAGCCGCTGGTAGTCCTCGTCCGACACCGCTGTGCAGGCCCGCGGCGGGGCGGTCTTCGGCCTGGTGGCAGGGGGCGGTTCGCTGTCGTGCGTCTCCTTCGTGCTCTGGAGCGTGGGCATGTCAGTCGTCCTTCCTGTTGACCTGCATGATTTCCTGGATGATGTCCTCGAGTTGGTCGAGATCGGGCTCCTGCCTCCTGAGCGCCTTCCGGGCGTAGTGCAGGGTGGTGCCGACGGTGGCCTTGAGCATGCCGGTGGCCTCGGCGGCCTCCGCCCGGCTCATCCGGAAGACGATCTGGCAGTGGTAGACGGCCCGTCGGCGGGGCTGGAGTCCGTCGACGACGGCGAGGCGGCCGGCCTCCTCGTCGTCGAGGTGGTGGCGGAGCAGCGGGGCGAGGCGCTGGAGCGCGAGCGGCGCGTGCTCGTCGGCCGCGGCGCGGCGGCGCTGGGCGGCCCAGGACATGACGGTGTCGTAGATGATGGTCGATGGGTCGCGGCGGGTGTTCTCCCAGTCGCAGAGGGCGCGGATGACGCCCTCGGTGGCGGCCTCGTACGGGTCCACCCGCGGGTCGCCCTCTATTCGGAACGCGTCGGTGGTGCACAAGGGGAGGAAGTCGTGCTGCAGCCACTGGTGGACCTCCTCGGGAATCTCCGCCGCGATGTCCCGGTCGAGGGCTTCCCCGTACCGTTCTGAGGGTGGCTGGTGTGCCACTCGGTCCGCCTCCTTCCACGCCGACGCGCACGCGCGGCGGTCTTCCCCCGTTCAAGTGCAACGGTGCCCTGACGCAAGGGAATCTAGGTGGCTGGAATGGCCCCCGTTTACTGGAGGGAAAGCCGCAGTTCGCGAGCCGTGATCATTTATCCGGTCTAGACCTTTGCCGGATCGCCCGGGATCCCGGGTCGGCCGGAAATCGCCTCCGATGGCCGATCGGGCGCGCTGTGGCCGAGTCTGATGACCCGTCATTGACACTTCCTTGACCATCACTTTACTGTCGCCGTGGCGGCGTCGATCCGCGCCGCCGAATGACCGGCACCCATCGGAGGTCCGTATGGAACAGCTCGTCAAGAAGATGACCCAGGACGACAAGTGGCGGCGCTGGGTCGCCGTCAACTCGGCCGGCGGCGCCAAGGACGGCTGCATCAGCGTCGCGAAGTCCGGGTGCATCAGCGTGGCGAAGTCCGGCTGTATCTCCTGACCCAGCGCGACGCACCGGCAGCGCCGAGACGGGCCCGGGCCGGCCGAGCGGCCGGCCCGGGCCCCACCGACCGGAGGTGACAGTGAACGGCCAGCCGACCGCCGACGTGGTCGACCGGATCAAGGACATCCCCCTCTACCGCGCCTCGATCGAGCGGGGGTACTTCCCCGTTCTGGAGAAGCCCGAGATCGCCCGCGGGTTCCCGGACAACTGGATGACGCCCGGCCTCGCCGCGGCGCTCGCCGCGGGCGACGCGGAGATGGTGCTCTCCACCGGCACCAACCACGCCCGCATGCAGATCATCCGACCGCCGTACTTCCTGCTGAACTCCTACTACCGGCTGTGGAGCGAGCACCCCGACATCTCCGACACCTGGGCGGAGGGCTGCAAGCGGGTCTCCCTCACCACCGTCCTGGCCACCGAGCACGTGGCACGGGTCAACGCCCGCAAGCGGGGCGGTGAGCCGGCCGCCGAACCGGCCCCGCGCGACCGGTGGCTGGACGAGCGCACCTGCTACCTCAACCTCCGCCTCGACCCCGACCACTGGCAGCGGGCCGACGTCGAGCGCATGCTCGCGGAGATCCGGGAGGCCGCCCGGGCGCACCCGCGCGGCCGGTACCTCCTCGACTGCTCCTCCTCCCACCTCGCGCACCTGGTGCGCAAGGCCCGCGCCTGGGGCCTGTGGGCGGACTTCCCGCCGCCGGCCAGCATCGTCCACGCCTACGAGTACACCCCCGCGAACGTCGCCCGGTACCTGCGCGAGCACTTCGACTGCCCGATCGTCGACCTGTTCGGCAGCACCGAACTCGGCTACCTCTACTACAGCGACCGCAGCGGCCGGTACCGGCCGTACCTCGACGGGATGAGCGTCGAACTCCTCCCCGTCGCCCCGGGCAGCGGGATCCACAGCCTGATCGTCACCAGCGTGCGGAACCCCTGGATGCCGCTGGTCCGCTACCGTTCGGGGGACTGCGTCCGCACGCTGGACGGCAGCGCGGACCCCGGCCGCATCGCCCGGTTCTGCGGCCGGGAGAAGGAACTGCTCGACACCCCCGGCGGCCCGGTCGCCCAGGGAGACCTCGACGAGGTGGTCGGCGCGGTCGCGCCCCGGGTCTTCCTCCACCGGCTGGACGTGACGGGCCCCGGGGAGGAGGCCGTGCTGCGCTGCACCACCTTCGACGGCGCCCCGCTGACGGTGGCCGAGGCGGACGCCCTGGCCCGCGGGACCGGACGGCTGGTCGGACGGCCGTGCCGGGCCGAGCACCACGCGCACCTGCCGGTCGGCGCCTCGGGCAAGTACGCCTGGCTCGCCACGGCCCCGACCCCGTCCACGACCCCGTCCACGACCACGTCCTCGTCCCCGACCTCGTCCCCGGCCGCCGGGGACCCCCGCGGAGGTACCCGATGACCGCCGACCGGCCCCGCGTCACCGCCGAGGACCTCAGGGCCCTGCTCGGCGAGGACCTGCACGCCGAGGTGGTGGCGTACACGATCGCGCGCACCGGCGCCGCACCCGCCGACGCCGAGCGCCAGGTCACCGAGTGCCTGCGCTACCTCTACCTGGTCTCCCGCCACCGCGAGGAGCTCTCCGGCCTCTTCCTGCCGGTCGAGCAGGACATCGACGAGATCTGGCACTACCTCATCCTGCAGACCCGCGAGTACCGCGCGCTGTGCGAGGAGCGCCTGCCCGGCCGGTTCTTCGTCCACCACCGCGGCATCCCCTACGAGGCCTACCAGGAGGAGCCCGGCCGGGAGCTGGCCGCCGAGCAGGCGCTGCGCTGGATCCCGTTCTACTGCCAGGAGTTCGGCCCCTTCGACGACGGAGCGCCGGCCCACTGGACCATCGTCCGCTACCTCCACGAGGAGCTGGACATGTCGCTGGAGGAGATCTCGGCGCTGCGCCCGACGGCGGCGGCATGACGCTCTCCCCGCAGGTCGCGGCCGGGCCGGGCCGGCCGCCCGAACACCCGGCGCAGCGGCGGGTGCTGGCCGTGCTGGTCGTCTCCCAGCTGGTGAGCGGCGTCGGGCTCACCGCGGGCGTCGTGGTGGGCTCGCTGATCGCCGAGGAGATGCTCGGCTCGACCGGGCTGGCCGGTCTGCCCACCGCCCTGTTCACCGGCGGGTCGATGCTCGGAGCGCTGGGCATCGGGCGGCTCTGCCAGGCCTGGGGGCGCCGGCCGGGGCTCGGCCTCGGGTACGCGGTCGGTGCCCTGGGCAGCGTCGGTGTGGTGGTCGCGGTGGCCGCCGACCAGGTGGCCCTGCTGCTGCCCGCGCTGCTGGTCTACG
Organism: Kitasatospora sp. NPDC002551; assembly: GCF_040296005.1. NCBI lineage: Bacteria > Bacillati > Actinomycetota > Actinomycetes > Kitasatosporales > Streptomycetaceae > Kitasatospora > Kitasatospora sp. NPDC002551. The sequence continues at coordinate 48,891 of NZ_JBEOWI010000057.1, forward strand.
GCGCCGGCACCGCCACCAATCTGCTCGCCCGGTACGCGGGCGCCGACCTGGCCGCACCGGAGCGGCGCGGCCGGGCCGTCAGCCGGGTCCTGCTCGCCTCGACGTTCGGCGCGGTGGCCGGGCCCAACCTGGTGGCGCTCGTCGGCGGGCCGGCCGAGGACTGGGGCATCCCCCGGACGGCGGCGCCGTTCGTGCTCGCCGCCGTCGGGTACGCGGTGGCGGCCGTGGTGCTGGGCGCCCTGCTGCGGCCCGATCCGCTCCGGTCGGCCCGGGCCGCGACGTCCCCGCCCGCCCCGGCGGAGCCGGCCGAGTCCGCCGAACCGGCCGAACCGGCGGACCAGGTGGAGCGCTCGCGGGCCCCGGGCCTGGGGACCGGCCTGTGGATCATGCTGCTCGCCCAGCTGCCGAAGGTCGCCCTGATGACCATGACCCCGGTCCACCTGGCCGCCCACGGCCACGGCACCGGCGTGATCGGCCTGGTCGTCTCGCTGCACATCGGTGCGATGTTCCTGCCGTCCCCGCTCAGCGGCCTGCTGGTGGACCGCTGGGGAGCGCTCCCGGTGGCCGCCGCCTCCGGCGTCACGCTCGGCGCGGCCGCTCTGCTGGCCGGCCTCGCACCGGCGGACTCGGTGCCGGTCCTCGCGGTGGCCCTGCTGGTGGCCGGCGTGGGCTGGAATCTCGGCCTGGTCGGCGGAACGGCCCTGGTCACCGCCGCCGCGCCGCCCGCGCGCGGTGCCGCCACCCAGGGCCTGGCCGACGTGGGGCTGGCGGTCGCGGGCTGCACCGGCGGCCTGCTCTCCGGCCCGGTGGTGGCGGCCGGCGGCTATGGCACGCTGGCCGCCGGCTGCGCCCTGGTGGCGCTGCTCGTCGCGCTGCCGGCGGTGCGGGCCGCCCGCTCCGCGCGCGCGGCGGGCGCAGGGTCCGCGGCCGAGCCCGCGCCCGCGCCCGCCGGGAAACGGCGCTGAACAGGCGGCGGTGCCGCGATCCGTCCCCCTCGACGAACCGCGGCACCGCCCTTATCCCGACCCGGAGACGATCCGGTCCGCTCAGATGGCCTGCCAGAGGGCCGGGACGATGTTGGGCTCCCAGCCCACCTGGGCCGTGTGGCCCTGGAGGCACCGGTAGCTGACCCCGTTCCAGGTGACGACGTCACCCTGCTGGTACGTGGTGCCCGGGGTCCAGGTGCCGCCACCGGGGCCCGGGTCGGAGCTGACCACCAGCGAGTAGCTGCTGGTGTGGCTGACGGAGCCGGTGCCGGTGACGGTCAGGTTGTACGTGCCGTTCGGCACCGAGGAGCCGACCGCGACGGAGAGCGTCGCGGAGCCGCCGGACTGCACCGAGGAGGGGCTGACCGAGGCGGTCACCCCGGCCGGCGCGCCGGAGACGGCGAGGTTCACCGTCTGGGCGGAGCCGGAGGTGGTCTGGGTGCTCACCGTGGCGGTGGTGGACTCGCCCGGCTTGACGTTGCCGGTGGCCGGGTTGACCGCGACCGAGAAGTCGTTGGTCGGGATCGGGCCGCTGCCCACCGAGGTCTTCCACAGGGTGTAGGCGACGCCGTCGGCGCTGCGGTCCAGCACGGTGGCGTTGATGTTGCTGGTGGTGTCGCACGACGAGTGGTAGCAGGAGTCGTACGCGCGGCCCGCCGTGCCGCCCCACTTCGAGGCCTGCGCCGAGGTCTTGGTGGCGCTGGCGCCCGCCGCGTAGCCCGAGGTCGGGATGCCGGCCGACTGGAACGAGGCGTCGTCCGAGCGGCCCTGGCCCTCGACGTTCTCCTCCGGCTGGAGGTTCAGCGAGTCCCAGTAGGCCTTCATCGGCGCCGAGGTGGTCGAGTTGACGTTGTTGATGAAGTAGCCGGCGTTGGTCGAGCCGACCATGTCGAAGTTGTAGTAGCCCTTGATGGCGCTGCGCTGGGCGGAGCTCAGCTGGCTCACGTAGTGCTTGGAGCCCTGCAGGCCCTGCTCCTCGCCGGTCCACCAGGCGAAGCGGACGTGACGGGTCAGGGTCGGGTTCTGCTGCGCGAGGACGAGCGCGTTCTCCAGCAGGACGGCCGAGCCGGAGCCGTTGTCGTTGATGCCCGGGCCGGCGCTGACGCCGTCCAGGTGCGCGCCGAACATGGTGACCTGGTCGGACGGGCCGCCCGGCCAGTCGGCGATCAGGTTGTTGGCGGTGTAGGTGCAGGTGGAGCAGGTCTGCTCGGTGACCTGGTAGCCGGCCGCCTGCAGCTTGGCCTTCACGTAGGCGAGCGACTGACTGTACCCGGAGGTGCCGGTGCGCCGGTTGCCGCCGTTCTGCGAGGCGATGGTGTTGAACTGGCTCAGGTGCGCCTGCACGTTGGCGACGCTGATGTCAGGGGCGCTGCCGCCCGGGTTGCCGCTGCCGACCGTCAGCGTGTACTGCGCGGTGTGGGTGGCCTGGCCGGCCGCGGTGACCGTGATCACGTAGCTGCCGGGCGCGGTGTTCGCGCTGGTGGAGACGGTCATCGTGGAGGACGCGCCGGTCTGCACCGAGGACGGGCTGAAGCTGACGCTCGCGCCGCTCGGGGCGCCGGTGGCGCTCAGGTTGACCGACTGGGCGCTGCCCTGGGTCACCTGGGTGCCGACCGTCGAGGTGGCCGAGGAGCCGGGCTGGACCTGGCCGGCGGACGGGTTCAGCGAGAGCGAGAACTCGTTGGTCTGGCCGCCGTTGCAGGTCGGGTCGCCCGTCTGGGCGGGGACGCTGACGGCGTCCCAGGCGGCCTTGGTGCGGTTGAAGAGGTTGCAGGTGGGGTCGAGGTTCTTGGCGGCGGTCAGGGTGGTGGTGCGGTACTTCTTGTGGGTCATGCCGCTGGTCTTGAGCAGCATGCCGCCGTAGAAGATCCGGCCGGCGTCCTTGATGCCGACGCCGGTGACGGTGGAGTTGTTGCAGGTGGGGCTGGTGGGCTTGCCGCCGCCGGGGTTGGAGCCCTCGGAGAGCAGGTAGAACCAGTGGTTGAGCGGGCCGGCGGCCGCGTGGACCTCGGTGCTGGGGATGGAGGCGGAGTAGCAGTTGGGG
>NZ_JBEOWI010000058.1:0-51749 GCF_040296005.1 Kitasatospora sp. NPDC002551
GGCGGGCGATTTGGGGGGGGGGGGTGCGGCCGGGCCGGGCGGGGGGGGGGGGGCCGGCCGGGGGGGGGGCCCCGCGGCCGGGGGCCCCCCCCCGGGGGGGGCCCCCCCCCCCGCCGCTTGGTCATGGACCGAACCAACCGTGAGATGAGGCACTAGTGAGCAAGCCCGAGATCGACTTCCCGGTCGGCGACGCGCCGACCGAGCTGAAGATCCGCGACATCACCGTCGGCACCGGTGAGGAGGCCAAGCCGGGCCAGGTCGTCGAGGTCCACTACGTGGGCGTGACCTTCGCGACCGGCGAGGAGTTCGACGCCAGCTGGAACCGCGGCTCGACCTTCAAGTTCCCGCTCGGCGGCGGCCGGGTCATCAAGGGCTGGGACCAGGGCGTCGCCGGCATGAAGGTCGGCGGCCGCCGCGAGCTGGTCATCCCGCCGCACCTGGCCTACGGCAACCAGTCGCCCAGCCCGCTCATCCCGGCGGGCTCGACCCTGATCTTCGTGGTCGACCTGATCTCCGTCTGAGGACGCTGATCGCCAGGGCCGCACCCCGCACGCGGGGTGCGGCCCCACGTCTTCGTGGACTCGGCTTTTGCAGTGCGTACCGCTACCGGTACGGTCGGTCCCGCCGGGTCCACGACGCCCCGGCGGGCGCACCCCGCGCGCTGCGCGGCACACCGGAAGGGTCAGCGATGGCGATCGCCAAGGCAGAGCGGCTGATGAATCTCGCCCTGTGCCTGATGAACACCAGACGTCCGCTCTCCAAGAAGGAGCTGCGGGAGTCCATCGAGGCCTACCGCGAAGCCTGGCAGCACAGCAGCGAGGAAGCCTTCAACCGGATGTTCGAGCGGGACAAGGACGACCTGCGCGAACTCGGACTGGTCATCGACGTCGACGAGAACGCCCTGGACGGCGAGCTCGGCTACCTCGCCCGCGCCGACCGCAACCGCCTGCCGGAGATCGCCCTGGACGCCGAGGAGGCGGCCGCGCTCACCCTCGCCGCCCGGGTCTGGCAGCAGGCCAAGATGAGCGGCGCCGCCAGCGGCGCGCTCCAGAAGCTGCGGGCCGCCGGCATCCCCTTCACCGAGACCGAGCGCCGCCCCGCCCTCGAACCGCGCATCCCCGCCCGCGAGGCCGCGTTCGAGCCGCTGCTCACCGCCGCCCGCGACCGCCGCCCGGTCACCTTCGAGTACCGCAAGGCCGGCGCCGCCGCCGTCGAGCAGCGCACCGTCGAACCCTGGGCCCTGGAGTGCTGGCGCGGCCACTGGTACCTGGCCGGCTGGGACCGCGACCGCGAGGACGCCCGGGTCTTCCGGCTCAGCCGGATCACCGGCAAGGTCCGCGCCCGCTCCGGTGCCTTCCTCGGCGCCGTCCCCGAGCACGTCGACGTGCGGGCCACCGTCGCCAAGTTCGCCGGTGAGGGCGCCACCGCCACCGCCGTGGTCCGGGTCCGCCGGGGCGCGGGCTTCCCGCTGCGCACCAAGGCGCTCGCCACCCGGCGGGCCGACGACAGCTGGGACGAGCTGGAGATCCCGTACGGCAACGGGCTCGGCGCCGACCTCGCCGAGTTCGGGCCGGACGTGCTGGTGGTCGGCCCCGAGGAGCTGCGGGCCGACGTCATCGACCGGCTGCGCGCGGTGGCCGGCACCGTGGTGGAGAGTGTGGACGCATGAGCGAGCGAAGCGAGCGGATCACCGGAAGGCGCGTCCTGTGCGCAGCGCCTGCCGAGCGTAGCGAGGTGGCCGCATGAGTAACGCGATCGACCAGACCCGGCGGATGCTGTCGCTGGTCACCTATCTGCGCGAGCGCCCCGGCGCCGAGGTGGCCGAGGTGGCCCGCGCCTTCGGCATCAGCGAGCGCGAGCTGATCGGGGACCTCAACGTCCTGCCGATGTGCGGCACCAGCTTCCGCGGCGGCGACCTGCTCGACATCGACACCGACGGCGAGCGGATCTGGTGGCACAACGTCGACGACGTCGCCCAGCCGCTGCGGCTGGCCGCCGACGAGGCGACCGCGCTGCTGGTGGCCGCCCGCGCCGTGGCCGGCCTGCCCGGCCTGCGGGCCGGCGACCGCGAGGCGCTCACCCGGGCCGTCGCCAAGATCGAGAACGCGGCGGGGGAGAGTGCCGAGGGCAGCGCCCGGGTCGGCGTCACCTTCGAGGCCGAGAGCCACGTCTTCGCCGACATCGACCGTGCCCTCAGCGAGGGCCGTCGGCTCTGGCTGCGCTACTACTCGCACGGCCGCGGCGGCATGACCGAGCGCGAGGTCGACCCGATCCGGCTGCTCACCGAGGGACACACCTACCTGGAGGCCTGGTGCCGGACCTCCGAGGACCACCGGATGTTCCGGCTCGACCGGGTCGCCGAGATCAGGGTCCTGGACGTCCCCGCCGACCCGCCCAAGCGCGAGCCGCGCGACCTCTCCGGCGGGCTGGTCAACCCCTCCGCCGACGACCCCGAGGTGGTCGTCGAGGTCTCCTCCGGCGGCCGCTGGGTCGCCGAGTACTACACCCACGACCGGGCCGAGGAGCTGCCGGACGGCGGTCTGCGGATCACCCTGCGCAGCGCCGACCCCTCGCAGCTGCGTCCGCTGGTGCTGCGGCTGGGCCGCGACGGGCGGATCGTCTCGCCGCCGGAGCTGGCGGAGCAGGCACGCGCGGCGGCGCTGGAGGCGCTGGCGCACTACGGGGAGGGGCAGGTCTGAGCCGTGGAGCCCGGTACCAGATTCAAGGTGTACTGCTCGGAGTGCCGGGAGAAGGTGGAGCTGCCGGTCGAGGCGTTCCGCCTCACCTTCGGCCGTACGGCGGCGCAGACGCACTACAGCTTCGGGTGCCCGCTGTGCGGGGCGGCGGTGCGCAAGCCCGCAGGGGAGAAGATCGTCGCGGCGCTGACCGGGGCCGGGGTGCGGACCATGCGGCTGGTGCCGGCCGAGGGGTGAGCGGGGCCCGCTAGGGTGGGGGCATGTCCTGGATGCTCGTCGCCGCCGTCCTCCTCGCCACCGCCGGCCTGCTGGTGCTGGGTGTCCTCGCGGTCCGGCTCTGGCTGGACGTGCGGGCGCTGGCGAAGGGCGTGGACGCCGCCTCGCGGGCGCTGGCCGAGGCGGCCGGCGACCTCGCGGCCACGGCGGCGGGCCGCTCCTGACGGGGCGCGGGCCGCGCGGGCCGGGCGTACGGGGCGTCCGCCCCGGCGCACGGAGCGCGGCGGCCCGCCGCCGACCTGCCGGCAATGTCGAACAGGGGGTACCGGGGGCTGCTGCGCGCGGGCGGTGGCGCGTTACGCTCTCAGATGGCTCCTGAGCGCGAACGGGGGCCGCTGTCCTGTTCGGGCGGCCGTCGTCACGGCGTCACCCGCAGCGGTTACCATCCCCGCAGCGGGCGGCCCGTCGGGTGCCGCCAAGACTGAAGGTGGTCGAGCATGCGGGTCTCGTTCACCGCGATCCTCCTGGTCGCGGTCATTGCCATTGTGCTCTTCGGGGCCAAGCGGCTGCCGGAGCTGGCGCGTTCGCTGGGCCAGTCGGCACGGATCCTCAAGAGCGAGGCCAAGGCGATGCGCACCGACGGCACCGCCGACGCCGCGGTGCCGCCCGCCCCGGCGGTCGCCGACGGCGGTACGGCGAAGACCATCCAGTCCGCTCCGGGCGCGTCCGCGACCGCCCGTCCGGTGAGCGAGCAGCCCGCCGGGCGGTCCGCGCAGGACGGCGGGGCGCGCTGAGCGCGCACGCGCGACCACTGGAGGCCCGTCGACCGGCGGGCCTCGACGCACGAGTTGAGGACCGGGGTTGAGCAAGCTCACCAAGGCGTCGAAGACGCCCAAGGATCCCGAGGGGCGGATGGCCCTCGCCGACCACCTGCGGGAACTGCGGAACCGCGTGGTCAAGTCGGTCCTGGCGATCGTGGTGATCACGATCGTCGCGCTGATCTTCCACAAGCAGATCGAGACGCTGCTGCTCAAGCCGCTGCCCCAGTGCACCCCGGACACCATCGAGTCCACCAAGGGCAGGTGCGCGCAGGTCTCGACCATCGGTCTGACCGCGGGCTTCAACTGGATGCTCAAGGTCGCCCTGACGGTGGGCGTGGTCGCCACCGTCCCGATCTGGCTGTACCAGCTGTGGGCCTTCGTGGCGCCGGGCCTGCACAAGCACGAGCGCAAGTACACGGTCATCTTCATGGCGTGCGGCGCGCCGCTGTTCCTGGCCGGTGTGACCCTGGCGATCCTGCTGCTGCCGCTGACCGTCGAGGTGCTGATCTCGTTCACCCCGGACGAGACCACGCCGATCCTGCCGCCGGCGGACTACTTCGACATCGCCACCCGGCTGGTCCTGGTCTTCGGCCTGGCCTTCGAGTTCCCGCTGCTGCTGGTCATGCTGAACCTGGTCGGCATGGTCACCGGCAAGCGGCTGCTGGGCTGGTGGCGCGGCATGGTGATGGGCATCACCGTGTTCGCCGCCTTCGCGACGCCCAGCGCCGACCCGCTCAGCATGCTGGCGCTGGCCGCGCCGATCTGGGGCCTGTACTTCCTCGCGGTGGGCGTGGCGATGGTGAACGACCGGCGCAGGGCCCGGCGCAACCCGGACCTCGCGCTGAGCGACGAGGAGGCCTCGGACGTCGACCTCTCGGTGGCACCGGTCGCCGGGGCCGAGGCGATCGAGGCCTCGGGCACCCCGAGCGCTTCCGCCCCGGTGCCGGCCGCCCGCCAGGAGCAGATGGACGACATCACCTGATCCGCCCGACCTTCTGAGACCCACCGGTCCCGGCCCCGGCCCGCCGCCTCCCAGCGGCGGGCCGGGGCTTTTCGGTGCTTTTCGCGGTTTTGGCCCGGCGGTCTTGGCAGGTTCGATGGCATGTGACATATTACTGACGTGTCCCACTCCCAGAGACTCCCCGACGTCGTGGTGGTCGGTGCCGGTGTCGTCGGTGCCGCCTGCGCGTACTACGCCGCACGGGCCGGCCTCGCCGTCGACGTCGTCGACCGCGGCCCGGTCGCCGGCGGCACCACCGGGGCCGGCGAGGGCAACCTGCTGGTCTCCGACAAGGAACCCGGCCCCGAGCTCGACCTCGCCCTGTACTCCACCGGCCTGTGGCGCGAACTCTCCGACGAGTTCGGCGCCGCCGTCGAGTACGAGGCCAAGGGCGGCCTGGTGGTCGCCGGCACGCCCGCCCGGCAGGAGGCGCTGCGCGCCTTCGCGGCCGCGCAGGCCGAGGTCGGCGTCACCGCCGAGGAGATCCCCGGCGAGCGGCTGAACGAACTGGAGCCGCACCTCGCGCCCGGTCTGGCCGGCGGGTTCCACTACCCCCAGGACGCCCAGGTCCAGCCCGCGCTGGCCGCCGCCCACCTGCTGCGCGCCGCCCGCCTCGCCGGGGCGCGGCTGCACCTCGGCGAGGCCGTCCGGGCCGTGCGGCTGGGGAGCGACGGCGCCGTGCGCGGCGTGGAGACCGAGCGGCGGCGGCTCGACGCGCCCGCCGTGGTCAACGCCGCCGGCACCTGGGGCGGCGAGCTGGCCGCGCTGGCCGGGGTCGGGCTGCCGGTGCTGCCGCGGCGCGGGTTCGTGCTGGTCACCGAGCCGCTGCCGCGGATCGTCCGGCACAAGGTGTACGCCGCCGACTACGTGGCCGACGTGGCCAGCGGCTCCGCCGCGCTGCAGACCTCGGCCGTGGTCGAGGGGACGCCCGGCGGGCCGGTGCTGATCGGCGCCAGCCGCGAGCGGGTCGGCTTCGACCGGACGCTCTCGGTCGAGGTGCTGCACCGGCTGGCCGCCCAGGCGGCCGCGCTCTTCCCGGTGCTGGCCGGGGTGAACGTGATGCGCGCCTACCGCGGCTTCCGTCCGTACCTGCCGGACCACCTGCCGGCGATCGGTGCCGACCCCCGGGTGTCCGGGCTCTACCACGCCTGCGGCCACGAGGGCGCGGGCATCGGCCTGGCCCCGGCCACCGGGCTGCTGATCGCCCAGCAGCTGGTCGGAAAGGAGCCGGACCTCGGCCTCGCGCCCTTCCGGCCCGACCGCTTCCCGGCCGAGGACGCCGCCTGAGGCCGCCCGCGCGGTCCGCCCACCCCACGATCGGCTCATGAGCTGAACGGAGATCCCCCCATGCGCCGTAGCCGCACCCCCGCGGAGCTGGTCCGGGCCGAGCCCGCGCCCGCGCACACCATCGACTTCGACGGCCGGCCCGTGCCCGCGCTGCCCGGGCAGACCATCGCCGCCGCCCTGTGGGCCGACGGCGTGCTCGCCTGGCGCACCACCCGGGTCGGCGGCAAGCCGCGCGGGGCGTTCTGCGGGATCGGCGCCTGCTTCGACTGCCTGGCCACCGTCGACGGGCGGCCCAACCAGCGCACCTGCCTGCTGCCGGCCGAGCCCGGCACCACCGTCACCACCCAGGAGGGCCACGGCCGTGCCGACCTCGACGTCTGAGCCCGCGAACGGCTCCGGATCCGCCGCCGACGCGCGGTACGACCTCGCGGTGATCGGCGCCGGTCCGGCCGGCCTCGCCGCCGCCGTGACCGCCGCGGACCTCGGGCTGCGCTGCGCCCTGGTCGACGCCGGCCGGAGCACCGGCGGGCAGTACTACCGCCACCCCGCGCCCGGCCTCGGCGCCAACCGGCCCGACCGGCTGCACCACGGCTGGTCCGTCTACACCGGCCTGGCCGACCGGCTCGCCGTCCACCGCGAGACCGGCCGCGTCCGGCTGCTCTCCGGCCACCAGGTGTGGGCGCTGGAGCGCGCCGGCGACGGCGACTGGCGCCTGCACGCCACCACCGGACCGGACGCCGACGACCGGGCCACCGTCCGGGCCGCCGCCGTCCTGCTCGCCACCGGCGCCTACGAGCGGCAGCTGCCCTTCCCCGGCTGGACCCTGCCCGGGGTGGTGACCGCCGGCGGCGCGCAGGCCATGCTCAAGGCCGGCCTGGTGCTGCCCGGCCGGCGGATCGTGGTGGCCGGGAGCGGCCCGCTGCTGCTCGCGGCGGCCTCCTCCCTGGTCACCGCCGGTGCCGAGGTGCCCGCGGTGGTCGAGGCCACCGCGTACCTCGGGTACGCCCGGCGCCCCGGCGTCCTGGCCGCCGTCCCGGCCAAGCTGGTCGAGGGCGCCGGGCACGGCTCCGCGCTGCTGCGGCACGGCGTGCGGCTGCGGCCGCGCAGCGCGGTCGTCGAGGCGCACGGCACCGACCGGGTCACCGCCGTCACGGTGGCCCGACTGGACGCCGACTGGCGTCCGGTCCCCGGCAGTGAGCGGCGGATCGAGTGCGACGCGCTCGCCGTCGGTCACGGTCTGATCCCGCAGATCGAGCTGGCCACCGAGTTGGGCGCGGCCACCCGCACCACGCCCGACGGCACGGCCGCGCTCAGGGTCGACGCCCGCCTGAGGACCACCGTCCCCGGGCTCTGGGCGGCCGGCGAGACCTGCGGGGTCGGCGGCGCCGACCTGGCGATCGCCGAGGGCGAGCTGGCCGCGCACGCGGTCGCCGACCGGCCGGTGCGCACCGCGCTGCTGCGCAGGCGCTCCCGGCTGCGGGCCTTCGCCGAACTGATGGCCGCCGCGCACCGGCCCGGCCCGGGCTGGACCGACTGGCTGCGGGAGGACACCGACGTCTGCCGCTGCGAGGAGGTCCCGGCCGGCCGGATCCGCGAGGCGGTGGACGAGCTGGGCGCGGGCGACGCGCGCACCGTCAAGCTGCTGACCAGGGCCGGAATGGGCTGGTGCCAGGGGCGGATGTGCGGTGCGGCGGTCGCCTGCCTGGCGGGCGGCGCGGACCGTGCGGAGGTCCGCGCCGACAGCCGGCCGCTCTCCTGTCCCGTTCCGCTCGGACAACTCGCGGCCGAGCAGGACGGGCGGAACGAGCAGGACGGGGAGGACTGAGGTCCTTCCGGTTCCGGACCGGGGCCCGATCGGTCCCGGCCCGGGCCGGTCCGTCCGAAATCGCCCGGCGAGGGCCCTTGTCTCCGCCGCGCGCCCTCTAATAAAATGTCACACCTCACCAAGGAGTCACCTGTGTCCCAGACCCTGCACGACACCACCCGGCCCTGGCGCGGCATCATGGTCGCCACCACGCTCCCGCTGCGCCCGGACCTCTCCGTCGACTACGACGCCTACGCGGAGCACGTCCGCTGGCTGATCGAGTCGGGCTGCGACGGCGTCGTGCCCAACGGCTCGCTCGGCGAGTACCAGACGCTCACCGCCGAGGAGCGCGCCAAGGTCGTCGAGGTCGCCGTGGAGGCGGCCGGGGACGGCTCCCGGGTCATGCCCGGTGTCGCCGCCTACGGCAGCGCCGAGTCCCGCCGCTGGACCGAGCAGGCCGCCGAGGCCGGCGCCGGCTCCGTGCTGCTGCTGCCGCCGAACGCCTACCGCGCCGACCGGGCCGCCGTCCGCGCGCACTACGCCGAGGTCGCCAAGGCCGGGCTGCCGATCGTGGCCTACAACAACCCGATCGACACCAAGGTCGACCTCGTCCCGTCGCTGCTCGCCGAGCTGCACGGCGAGGGCTCGATCGTCGCGGTCAAGGAGTTCAGCGGTGACGTCCGCCGGGCGTACGAGATCGCCGAGCTGGCCCCTGGCCTCGACCTGCTGATCGGCGCCGACGACGTGCTGCTGGAGCTGGCCCTGGCCGGCGCGGTCGGCTGGATCGCCGGCTACCCGAACGCGCTGCCCGAGGCGAGCGTCGCGCTGTACAAGGCCGCCACCGCCCTCGACCTGGGCACCGCGCTGCCGCTGTACAAGGCGCTGCACCAGCTGCTGCGCTGGGACTCCAAGACCGAGTTCGTCCAGGCGATCAAGCTCTCCATGGACATCGCCGGCCGCCCCGGCGGTCCGACCCGGGCCCCGCGCCTGCCGCTGACCCCGGAGATCGAGGCGGCCGTCCGCGCTGCCACGGAGAAGGCGCTGGCCGAGGGCCTCGCCTGATCCGAACCCCGTGATTCCGGTGTCCGGGACGGCCGGCTGCGGCGGCAGCCGGCCCCTGGACCGGAACCCGGCACGGAGCGCCGTCCACCACCCGCCCACCACCCCACGGAGCGTCAGCAGATGCGCAGCCGTCACGTCTTCCACGCCGTCGACTCGCACACCGAGGGCATGCCCACCCGGGTCATCACCGGTGGGTTCGGTGTGATCCCCGGCGCCACCATGGCCGAGCGCCGGGTGCACTTCCAGCAGCACCTGGACGAGTTCCGGACCCTGCTGATGTACGAGCCCCGCGGCCACGCCGCGATGAGCGGCGCCATCCTGCAGCCGCCGACCCGGCCGGACGCCGACTGGGGCGTGCTCTACATCGAGGTCTCCGGCCTGCTGCCGATGTGCGGCCACGGCACCATCGGCGTGGCCACCGTGCTGGTGGAGACCGGCATGGTGCCGGTCGTCGAGCCCGTCACCACCGTCCGGCTGGACACCCCGGCCGGCCTGGTGATCGCGGACGTCGCGGTGGAGAACGGCGCGGCCAAGGCGGTCACCATCCGCAACGTGCCCTCCTACTCCGTGGCGCTGGACCAGAAGATCGAGGTCCCCGGCCACGGCACGGTGAGCTACGACCTCGCCTACGGCGGCAACTTCTACGCGATCCTGCCGCTCGCCGAGTTCGGCCTGCCGTTCGAGCGGGAGCGCAAGCAGGAGATCCTGGACGCCGGCCTGGCTCTGATGGACGCCATCAACGCCGGCCCGGACCGCCCGGTGCACCCGGAGAACCCGTCCATCCACAGCTGCCACCACGTCCAGCTGCTCGCCCCCGGCTCCACCGCCGAGCACTCCCGGCACGCGATGGCCATCCACCCCGGCTGGTTCGACCGCTCGCCCTGCGGCACCGGCACCTCGGCCCGGATGGCCCAGCTGCACGCGCGCGGCGAGCTGCCGCTCGACCGGGACTTCCGCAACGACTCCTTCATCGGGACCACCTTCATCGGCCGCCTGGTCGAGGAGACCGAGGTGGCCGGGCGTCCGGCGGTGGTGCCGACCGTCACCGGGCGGGCCTGGGTCACCGGCACCGCCCAGTACTTCCTGGACCCCAGCGACCCGTTCCCGGCCGGCTTCCTGCTCTGAGCCGCCGTCCCTCCCGCTCCCCCCTCCCGTCGAATCCCCCGAAGGGCTCCCCGCAGTGACGATCCGTTCGTACAACCCCGCCGACCCCACGGACCTCGTCGCCGAGGCCCCCCGCCCCGGTACCGAAGCCGTCGAGGCCGCCGTCGGCCGCGCCCGGACCGCGCAGACCGGCTGGCTCGCCGCCGGCGCTGGCGCCCGCTCGGCCGCGCTCACCCGGGTCGCCGAGGCGATCGAGGCGCACGCCGAGGAACTGGCCGAGCTGGTCGTGCGCGAGGTCGGCAAGCCGATCGCCGAGGCGCGCGGCGAGGTCGCCCGCACCGCCGCGATCTGGCGCTACTACGCGCAGGCGCCGTACGCGGCCTCCGGCGAGGTGCACGAGACCGCCGGCGGGCCCGGCCTGCTGCTCACCCGCCGCCGCCCGTACGGGGTCGCCGGGCTGATCACGCCGTGGAACTTCCCGCTGGCGATCCCCACCTGGAAGGCCGCCCCGGCGCTGGCCGTCGGCAACAGCGTCGTCCTCAAGCCCTCCTCGGAGGCGATCGGCTGCGCCCTGAAGCTGGCCGAACTGGTCGCCGGGGCCGGGCTGCCCGCGGACGTCTTCACCGTGCTGCCCGGCGGCGGTGCCGAGGGCACCGCGCTGGTCGGCTCGGCCGACGTGGTCTCCTTCACCGGCTCCACCGGCGTCGGCCGCCAGGTCGTCCGCACCGCCACCGAGCGCGGCACCCCGGTGCAGGCCGAGCTCGGCGGGCTGAACACCGGGATCGTCCTGCCGGACGCCGACATCGACCAGGCCGCCGCCCACCTCGCCAACGCGATCGCCGGCTACGCGGGCCAGAAGTGCACCGCCACCAGCCGGGTGGTCGCGGTCGGCGCGGCGTACGAGCCGCTGCGCGCCGCCCTGGTCAAGGCGCTCGCCCAGGTCGACGACACCTCCTGCGGCCCGGTCATCAACGAGGCCACCCGGGACGAGATCACCGCGGCCGTCGCCTCCGCCCGGGAGGCCGGCGCCGAGGTGCTGACCGGCGGCGCCGCGCCCCAGCGGGACGGCTGGTACCTGGAGCCGACCCTGGTCGCCGGGGTGCCGGAGGACCACCCGCTGCGCCGCGAGGAGTTCTTCGGCCCGATCGCCCTGCTGCACGAGGCGGCTGATCTGGACGAGGCGATCGCGCTCGCCAACGACACCCCGTACACGCTGTCCGCCTCGGTGCACACCCGGAACCTGGACGCGGCGCTGGCCGCCGCCGACCGGCTCAACGCGGGCATGATCCGGGTCAACGCGCCGTCCAGCGGCGTCGACTTCCACCTGCCGTTCGGCGGTGCCAAGGGCGCCAGCCACGGCGCCCGCGAGCAGGGCCGGGCGGCGCTGGACTTCTACACCCAGAGCCGCACCGTCACCCTGCTGCCGGGCGGGGGTGCCTGATGACGGCCCCCACCGACGGCGAGGTCCTGCACGTCGACACCGTCGACTACCACACGGCCGGCGAGCCGTTCCGGATCGTGGTCGCCGGCGCCCCGGCGGTCCCCGGTGACAGCGTCGCCGAGCGGCGGGCCATCGCGATCGGCGCCGGCGGCACCGCGACCGCGCCCCGGCCGAGCACGCTGGACGACGTCCGGCAGCTGCTCACCCGCGAGCCGCGCGGCCACGCCGGGATGTACGGCGGCTTCCTGGTGCCGCCGGACGACGACGAGGCCGACCTCGGTGTGCTGTTCTGGCACAAGGACGGCTACTCGACCGCCTGCGGCCACGGCACCATCGCGCTCGGCGCCTGGGCGGTCGACTCCGGGCTCGTCACGGCGCCCGACTACGGCGTCGCCCGGGTGCGGATCGACGTGCCCTCCGGCCGGGTCACCGCGCTGGTCCACCGGGCCGCCGGGCGGACCACCGGGGTGACGTTCCGCAACGTGCCCTCCTGGGTGAGCGAGCTGAAGCTGCCGGTGGAGACCTCGCGCGGCACCGTCGAGGTGGCCGTCGCGCACTCCGGCGCCTGCTACGCCTCGGTGCCGGCCGCCGCCCTCGGCCTCTCGGTGAGCCTCGGACAGCTGCCCGAGCTCACCGCGATCGGACGCGAGATCCGGGCCGCGCTGGCCGGCACCGAGGCGGTGCGCCACCCGGTGGACCCGCGGCTGTCCGGCGTCTACGGGGTCATCCTGTACGACGAACTCGCCTCGGAGAACGGCGGGCTGAACCAGCGCAACGTCACCGTCTTCGCGGACGGCCAGATCGACCGCTCGCCGTGCGGCTCCGGCACCTCGGCCCGGCTGGCGGTCCTGGCCGCCGAGGGCCGTCTCGCGCCCGGCGCGGAGCTGCGCCACGAGTCGATCGTCGGCACCGTCTTCGGCGGGCGGGTGCTGGCCGGCGGCGACCCGTGGGGCGACGGCGTGGTCACCGAGGTGACCGGCACCGCGCACCGCACCGGCGAGCACCGCTTCGTACTCGACCCGCAGGACACCCTCGGTACGGGGTTCCTGCTGTGAGCGGGGACCTGAGGACGTTTCCGGCCGCTGCCCCGGCCGCCGTCCCGGCCCCGGAACCGCCCGGCGCGGCGACTGAGCCGCTCCAGTCCGCCGCGCCGGGCCCGACCGGCGTACTCACCTCGGCCGCCATCGGGCTGACGCCCGCCGAGGCGGTCCGGGCGCTGGAGCAGGTGCTGCTCGACGGACTGGACCCGGAGGCCGCGCCCGCCCGCTCGGCGGTGCCGGTGCCGGCCGGGGAACTGCTGATGATGCCGGCCGCCTCCGCCCGCTACACCGGGGTGAAGATCGCCGGCGTCGCCCCCGCCAACCCGGCCGCCGGGCTGCCCCGGATCACCGGCAGCTACCTGCTGCTCGACGGTCCGACCCTGCAGCCGCTCGCCCTGCTGGACGGCATCGGACTCACCTCGCTGCGCACGCCCGCGGTCACCGCCGTCGCCCTGGACCGGCTGGCGGTGCCGCAGGCCGGGCACCTGGTGCTGTTCGGCTCCGGCCCGCAGGCGTACGGCCACCTGGACGCGCTGCTCGGCATCCGCCCGCTGACCCGGGTGACCGTGGTCGCCCGCAGCGAGCAGCCCGCCGAGGCGCTGGCCCGGTACGCCCGGGCGCGCGGCCTGGACGCCGCCGTCGGCACCCCGGCCGACGTGGCCGGGGCCGACCTGGTGGTCTGCTGCACCACCGCGCGCACCCCGCTGTTCGACGGCGCGCTGGTGCCGGACCACGCGGCGGTGGCGGCGGTCGGCTCGCACGAGGTGGACGCGCGGGAGGTGGACGAGGTGCTGGTCGGCCGGTCCGCGCTCTACGTGGAGGCCCGCTCGGTCGCGCTGCGCGAGGCCGGCGACCTGCTGATGGCGGGCGTGACCGGCGCCGACACCCTGTGGAACCTGGCCGAGCTGGTGCGCGGCGAGGCTCCGGTGCCGACCGACCGGCCGAGGTTCTTCAAGAGCGTCGGCATGGCCTGGGAGGACCTCGCGGTCGCGGCGGAGGCGTACCTGCGCGACACGCCCTGAAACTCCGGCCGGCACGGGTTCGCTGTGGGGCCCGACGCCAGGGTGCCGGCGCCTCGGCGCTGCGCCGGCACCCACCCCCCCGTAACCCATTGCCCTGGACGGGGGGCGTCGAAGTGACCGGCCGGAACGACGGCCGACGTGGTGGGACGGGATCCCCCGCCACGTCGGCCGTTTTTTGCGTCTGCGCGCCCTTGCGGGTTGCCAGGCCTGTTCGCGCTCGCGTCTGCTCAGGCCCGCGGCCGGTAGGTGCCGATCAGGCGGGCCAGGTGGCGGCCGGTCAGGTGGAGGGGCTCCTCGCTGCGGGCGACCTGGGCGGCGAGTTCGGCGCCCTCCAGGGTGTTGATGACGGTGGCGGCGAGTTCGCGGGCGTCGGCGAGGGCGATGCCCGAGCCGTGCAGCTTCTCCTCGACGATGGCGCGCCAGTGCGCGAACGCCTCGGCGACGGCCTGCTCGATGACCGGGGCCCGGCCGACCGTCTCCAGGGCGGTGGTGGTGATCGGGCAGCCGTCCTGCCAGTCGGAGGCGCGCAGGGCCTCGGCGAGCAGGCGGGTGCAGGCGGTGATCGCCTCGCCCGGGTCGGCGGCGCTGTCCAGCCCCTCGCGCAGCATCGCGGCGAACTCCTGGTCCCCGTGGCGGATCGCCTCGGCGGCCAGTTCCTGCTTCCCGCCCGGGAAGAAGTGGTAGACGGAGCCGAGGGTGGCCTCCGCCTCGCGGGAGATCTGCTTGATGCCGGTGCCCTCGAACCCCTGGCGCTGGAGCAGCCGGGAGGTGGCCCGGACGATCCGCTCGCGGGTGCCGGTGGTGGTCTTCACGGGGTTCACGGAGTTCGCGGAGTTCACGGCGGCGAGTCTAGCCGGTGGATTGAATAGAGCGTTCGTTCCAGTGCTGTGCTAGCGTCACCTCCTGGATAGAGCGTTCGTTCTAGTCGCCTTCGGAGGGGATCCCCATGTCCGTCACGCCGCAGCAGCCCAGCAGCAAGCCGTCCGTCACCCTGATCGGCCTCGGCCCGATGGGCCTGGCCATGGCCGGCGCCTACCTCGACGCCGGATACCGCGTCACGCTCTGGAACCGGACGGCCGGACGGGCCGGCGGCCTGGTCGCCCGCGGTGCCGTGCTCGCGCCGAGCGCGGCCGACGCGATCGCGGCCAACGAGCTGGTGGTGCTCAGCCTCACCGACTACGACGCGGCCTTCGCCGTGCTGGCCGCCGCCGAGACGGAGCTGGCCGGCAGGGTCGTCGTGAACCTCGGCTCCGACACCCCCGAGCGGGCCCGGGAGGCCGCCCGGTGGCTCGCCGAACGGGGTGCCGGCCACCTCACCGGCGGGGTCCAGGTGCCGCCGTCCGGGATCGGGAGGCCGGAGTCGTCCACCTTCTACAGCGGCCCGGTCGAACTGTTCCGTCGGCACCGCGCCGCGCTGGAGGTGCTGACCGGCGCCGACTACCGGGGTGACGACCCGGGGCTCGCCCAGGTGTACTACCAGATCCAGATGGACCTCTTCTGGACCTCGCTGGCCGGGTACCTGCACGCCACCGCCGTCGCCGAGGCCAACGGCATCCCGGCGGACGAGTTCCTGCCCCACGCCGCCGCGACGGCCGCCTCGCTGCCGGGCTTCCTCGCCTTCTACGCGCCGCGGATCGCCGCCGGGAACCACGAGGGCGACGTCGACCGGCTCGCGATGGGGCTGGCCAGCGTCGAGCACGTACTGCACACCGTGGAGGCCTCCGGGGTGGACGGCGCGCTGCCGCGGATGCTCGCCGACACCTTCCGGCGGGGCGTCGAGGCCGGGTACGGGGCGTCCAGCGCGAGCAGTCTGGTGCGGCTGTTCAAGGGGGAGTGAGGCGGGGGAGCCGAAGCAGTGGGCCGCCGACCGTTGTCACCGGGCGGCGGCCCTGTCACCATGGGTCCGGTCACGTGTCGAGATCGCTGACGTATCATCCGAATCACGGAATGTTGCACACTCAACGTAACGTGACATTGTACGCTGGTGTTCTGCACTCACCGGAGGAACACCATGGCCGACCTCAAACCCCGCACCCTGATCTCCGTCCAGGAGCGGCTGCGCGACCAGGTCGCCCACGCCCTGCGGGCCGCCCTGATCTCCGGCGAGCTGCGCCCCGGCGTCGTCTACTCCGCGCCGGCCCTCGCGGCCGACTTCGGCGTCTCCGCCACCCCGGTCCGCGAGGCCATGCTGGACCTCGCCCGCGAGGGCCTGGTCGAGGCCGTCCGCAACAAGGGCTTCCGGGTCACCGAGCTCACCGAGCGGGACCTCGACGACTTCACCGAGATCCGTGCCCTCATCGAGGTCCCGACCGTCGGCCGGGTCGCCCGCACCGCCAACGCCGACCAGCTGGAGGCGCTGCGCCCGCAGGCCGAGGCGATCGTCGCCGCCGCGGGCAAGCAGGACCTCATCGGCTACCTGGAGGCCGACCGCCAGTTCCACCTCGACCTGCTCGGCCTGGCCGGCAACACCCGCCTGGTCGAGGTCGTCGGCGACCTGCGCAAGCGCTCCCGCCTCTACGGCCTCAACCGCCTCGCCGAGCGCGGCGAGCTGGTCTCCTCGGCGGAGGAGCACCTGGAGCTGCTCGACCTGATGATCGCCGGCGACGCCCCCGCCGCCGAGTCCTGCATGACCCGCCACCTCGGCCACGTCCGCTCCCTGTGGGCCGAGGACGAGCAGCAGCCCGAGGAGTCGCGCACCGGCCTGCGGCTGCGCTCCCGCTAGGCGGTGGACCGCCCGTTCGGGTGAGAGTGCCGCGACCGGGGGGAACCGGGCCCGAGTCCACCGACCCGCAGGACGGCGAGCACCGGGTGCACGCCGTCCACCACCCCGGGCGGACGTTCGTGCTGCCCGAGTCCATCGGGGCGTCGGTGCCCCTGTCGGTGGACGACGTGCTGGCCGCCACGAAGTGGTCACACCGCGGCGGGGACCGTCAGACGGCCGTCGTGGACTTCGGCGACCTGGTCGACGGCGGTCAGGTGGGTGCGGTCGTGGGTGACCAGGACGGTGGCGGTGGCGCGCTGGTGGGTGAGGGTGGTGAGCAGGTCCAGGACGGCGGCGCCGCGTTCGTGGTCGAGGGCGCTGGTGGGCTCGTCGACCAGGAGGACGGTGGGGTCGTTCATCAGCGCGCGGGCGATGTTGACGCGCTGGCGCTGACCACCGGAGAGCTGGTGCGGGCGGCGGCCCGCCTGGTCGCGCAGGCCGACGGCGTCCAGCAGCTCCAGGGCCCGGGGGAGGGCGGTGCGCGGTGCGCGGCCGTCCAGGTGGGCCATCACCTGCAGCTGCTCGACGGCGGTGAGCGAGGGCAGCAGGTTGGGCTGCTGGAAGACGATGCCGATCCGGTCGCGGCGCAGCGCCGTCAGCGCGGTGCGGCTCAGGCCGGTGGTGTCCGTGCCGTCCACCACCACCCGGCCGGAGTCGGGGGCGATGAGCGTCGCGGCGACCGCCAGCAGGCTGGACTTGCCCGAGCCGGACGGGCCCACCACGGCGGTGAGCGTGCCCTTCGGGACGGTCAGCGAGACGTCGTCGAGGGCGGTCAGCCGGCCGTCGCCGTCCGGGTAGGTGAGGGTGACGTGGTCGAGAAGAAGGGTCATCGGGCGCTCCCCAGGGCGGTCAGCGGGTCGACGGCGGTGATGCGGCGGACGGACAGGGCCGCGCCGACCGCGCCGAGCGCGATCATGACGACGGCGGGCACCAGGACGGTCGGGGCGTCCAGGACGAACGGGACGGCGGAGCCGATCAGCGCGCCGAGGCCGGCGGCGACGGCGGTGCCGAGCGCGGTGCCGAGCAGCAGCAGGACGACGGCCTGTCCGAGCGCGTCGCGCAGCAGGTAGCGGGTGGAGGCGCCGAGCGCCTTGAGGACGGCGATGTCGCCGCTGCGCTGGATCGTCCAGACCGTGAAGAACGCGCCGATCACCAGGGCGGAGATGGCGAACAGGAAGCCCCGCATCAGCTGCAGCGAGCCGTTCTCGGAGGTGTAGGAGCCGATCGCGGCGAGCGCGTCGTCCCGGGTGCCGGTCTCGGTGCCGAGCGCGGCGTCGGCGGCGTCCAGGTCGGCGTTCTCGTCGGTGGTGAGCGCGACCACGGTGGCGTGGCCGGCGCCGCCCGGGGCGGACTGCTGCCAGTCGGCGAGGGTGGTCCAGACGACCGGGGTGTGGCTGTAGGAGGCGTCACCGGAGACGGCCGCGACCGTCAGCGGGTGGCCGGCGACGGTGAACGCGTCGCCGGGGTGCAGCCCGCCGAGGTCCTCGGCGGCGGTCTGCGACAGCACCGCCCGGCCCGGGGAGAGGGCGGAGCCCTGCGGGGCGAGCGTGGAGCCGTCGGGCGTGCCGAAGACGGAGACCGCGGCGGTGCGCGGACCGGCCGCCGCCTTGGTGGTGGCGATGCCGAGCGGCTGGGCGTCGGTGACGCCCGGGGTCCGGGCCCAGCCCTGCCACTGCTCGGGGGTGACCTGGGAGTCGGTGAACGACAGCTTCTGCCCGTCGGCGGGCCGGCCGAAGGCCAGGTGGTCGGCGGGCAGGCCGGTGATCGCCGAGATGTTCTGCCGGCCCAGCCCGGCGGTCAGGCCGGACAGCAGCCCGACCAGCACCGTGATCAGTACGATGACGGTTCCCATCAGGGCGAACCGCCCCTTGGCGAACCTCAGATCCCTCCAGGCGACGAACACCACAAGCCCTTCCGCTCGATCCACTGCGACACTGACGAGGTTCGTCGAAAGAGGGGCCCTCGGGCATCGCACCGGGGATTGGATCCTCGGCATCGAAGGGCAGAATCCGAGTTCAACCTTTTGATTGATGCCGGTCGGCGGCATGCGCCTTACGCTGGACGGATGGCGACCGATCGACCCCGTACCACTCCCGTCGCCCGCGTACTCCAGGTCTGCCTGCACCTGCTGGTGGCGGGCCTGCTGGCACTCGCCGTCGCCCGGGCCCTGGCCGGGCGGGGCGGCGACCCGGCGGCCGTCACGGCCGCCGCCACCGCGATGGCCGCGGTCTACACCGCCGGACCCCTGATCGCGGCCGTCGGCCGCTCCCGCCGGGCCGCCGGGCTCTGGCTGGCGCTGCTCGGCATCACCTGGGCGGGCGTGCTGGTCGTCTCCCAGGACGGCGTGTGGCTGGCCTTCCCGCTGTACTTCCTGGAGCTGCACCTGCTCGGCCGGCGCGCCGGCCTGGCCGCGGTCGGGCTCACCGCGGTGGCCTCGATCGCCGCGTACTCCGCGCACCAGCACGACGTGAGCCTGGCCGCGGCCATCGGGCCGCTGCTGGGCGCCGCCGTGGCCACCGCGACCGTGTACGGCTACCAGGCGCTCTACCGGGAGAGCGAGGAGCGCCGCCGCCTCATCGACGAGCTCACCGCGGCCCGGGCCGACCTCGCCGCGGCCCACCACGCGGCCGGTGTCCTCGCCGAGCGCGAACGGCTCGCCCGGGAGATCCACGACACCCTCGCGCAGAGCCTCACCAGCATCCAACTGCTGCTGCGGGCCGCGCAGCGCGCCCTGCCGGAGCGCACCGACGCCGCCGCCGAGTACGTCGAGCAGGCCCGGCAGGCCGCGCAGGACAACCTCGACGAGGCCCGCCGCTTCGTGCGCGCGCTCACCCCGCCGGCGCTGGAGAGCGACACGCTGCCGGTCGCCCTGGAGCGGCTGTGCGCGACGACCTCGGCGCGCAGCGGGCTGCCGGTGCGGCTGCACGTCTGCGGCGAGCGGGTCCGGCTGCCGGTGCCGCACGAGGTGGCGCTGCTGCGGATCGCCCAGTCGGCGCTCGGGAACACCGTGCGGCACGCCGGGGCGACGCACGCGGAGGTGACGCTGAGCTTCATGGCGGGGGAGGTGTCGCTGGACGTGGTGGACGACGGGGCGGGGTTCGACCCGGCGGCCGTCCGAGGACCGGCGGCGGCAGCGGAGGGCGAGGGCGGCTTCGGGCTGCCGTCGATGCGGGCCCGGGCGCGGGCGCTCGGCGGTACCTTCGCGGTGGAGTCCGCGCCGGGGGAGGGCACGGCGCTCGCCGTGCTGCTGCCGGTGCCCGGTGCTTCCGGCGCTTCGACTGAGGAGTCCCCGTGACCGAGGGTGTGATCCGCCTGCTGCTCGCCGACGACCACCCGGTGGTCAGGGCCGGGCTGCGGGCCGTCCTGGAGAGCGAGCCGGACTTCGTGATCGTCGCGGAGGCCGCGACCGCCGAGCGTGCCGTGGAGCTGGCGGCGGAGGCCGAGGTCGACGTGGTGCTGATGGACCTGCAGTTCGGGCCCGGCTCGGCGATGAACGGCGCGCAGGCCACCGCCGCGATCACCGCGCGGGGCGCGGGCGCGCCGCGGGTGCTGGTGGTGACCACGTACGACACCGACGCGGACACCCTGCCGGCGCTGGAGGCCGGGGCCACCGGGTACCTGCTGAAGGACGCGCCGCCGGAGGAGCTGGCGCGGGCCGTGCGGTCCGCGGCGGCGGGGCGGACGGCGCTGGCGCCGACGGTGGCGGACCGGCTGCTGGAGCGGATGCGCACGCCCGCGGCGGCGCTGAGCGTGCGCGAGACCGAGGTGCTGGGGCTGGTCGCGGACGGGCTGACCAACCAGGCGATCAGCCGCCGGCTGCAGCTGAGCCTGGCCACGGTGAAGTCGCACCTGGTGCACATCTACACGAAGCTGGGCGTGGAGTCGCGGACGGCGGCGGTGCGGGAGGCGCGGGCGCGGGGGCTGATCCGGCGCGGGGGTTGAACCGGCGCGGGTCGACCCCGGGCGTAGGGTGGGCGGGCAGCCCGAGAACCCCGGTGCGCCGTGTGAGTGGAGGATCCCCGGATGGCCGTGCGACTCGACGAACTCCCCCTGCCCGTGATCGCCGCCCCGATGGCCGGCGGCCCGTCGACGCCGGAGCTGGCGGCCGCCGTGAGCGGGGCGGGCGGGCTCGGCTACCTCGCCGCCGGGTACCGGAGCGCCGCGGCCACGCTCGAACAGGTCCACCGCGTCCGGGAACTGACGGACCGCCCGTTCGGCCTGAACCTGTTCGTGCCGGCCGGGCCCGGCGACCCGGCGGCCGTCGCCGCCTACCGGGAGCGGCTGCGGCCGGAGGCCGACAGGCACGGCGTGACCCTGCCGGAGGCGATCGCGCCGGACCGGGACGACTGGGACGCCAAGATCGCCGCGCTGCTCGCCGAGCCCGGCCTGGTCCCGGTGGTGTCGTACACCTTCGGGCTGCCCTCCGCCGAGGAGGCGCGGGCGCTGCGGGCGGCGGGCACCTTCCAGGTCGGCACGGTGACCACGCCGGAGGAGGCACGGCGCGCCGAGACGGCCGGGATGGACGCGCTGGTCGTGCAGGGGCCGGAGGCCGGCGGGCACCGCGGCACCCACCGGACGGCGGACCGCCCCGGGGACCTGCCGCTGCTCGACCTGCTGGCCGCCGTCCGGGCGGTGACCGGGCTGCCGCTGGTCGCGGCCGGCGGGCTGTCGGACGGTGCGGCGATCGCGGCCGCGCTGCGGTCCGGGGCGGTGGCGGTGCAGCTGGGGACGGCGCTGCTGCGCGCGGACGAGGCCGGGACGACGGCGGCACACCGCGCGGCGCTGACGGAGTTCGACACGACGGCGGTGACCCGGGCGTTCACCGGCCGCCCGGCCCGGGCGCTGCGCAACGACTTCGTCGACCGGTTCGACGCGTACGCGCCCGCCGCCTACCCGGACGTCCACTACCTGACCCAGCCGCTGCGCGCGGCGGCGGCCCGGCGCGGTGACACGCAGGCGATGCACCTGTGGGCGGGGACGGGTCACCGGGCGGCGCGCAGCGGCCCGGCGGCGGAGCTGGTCGGGGAGTTGTGGAAGGACGCCCGGGCCGCCGGGCTGTGAGACCCGGCGGCCACGGGAACGCGGGGGATCAGCCGAGCAGGCCGGCCATCCAGGCCTCGATGGCCGGCACCGTGCGGGGCAGGGCGCCGGACATCAGGCGCGCGCCGTCGGCGGTGATGACGAGGTCGTCCTCGATCCGGATGCCGAGGCCGCGCAGTTCGGCGGGCAGCGTCTCGTCGTCGGGCTGGAGGTAGAGGCCGGGCTCGACGGTGAGCACGTGGCCCTCCTCCAGCACGCCGTCCAGGTACGTCTCGGCGCGGGCCTTGGCGCAGTCGTGGACGTCGAGGCCGAGCATGTGGCCGGTGCCGCAGAGGGTGTAGCGGCGGTAGAGGCCGCTGTCGTCGGCGAGCGCCTCCTCGGCGCTGACCGGCAGGACGCCCCAGTCGGCGAGGCCCTCGGCGATGACGCGGGCGGCCGCGGAGTGGAAGTCGCGGAAGCGGGCGCCGGGGCGCAGCGCGTCGATGCCGGCCTGCTGGGCGGCGAGGACGAGTTCGTAGGCCTGCCGCTGGACGGGGGTGAAGGTGCCGCTGAGCGGGAGGGTGCGGGTGATGTCGGCGGTGTAGAGGGTGTCGGTCTCCACGCCGGCGTCGAGCAGCAGCAGGGCGTTGGGGTCGAGGGCGCCGTCGTTGCGGATCCAGTGCAGGACGCAGGCGTGGGCGCCGGAGGCGGCGATGGTCTCGTAGCCGATGCCGTTGCCCTCGGCGCGGGCGCGCAGGTTGAACACGCCCTCGATCCAGCGCTCGCCGCGGTGGTGGCGCAGCGCGGTGGGCAGGGCGCGCACGACGTCCTCGAAGCCGAGGACGGTGTGGTCGACGGAGAGCTGGAGCTGCTCGACCTCCCAGGTGTCCTTGACCAGCCGCAGCTCGGACAGCACGGCGGAGAACAGGCCGTCGCCCTGGCCGAGTTCGGCGGCGCCGGGGCGGCCGGTGGCGGCGTCGAGCGCGGGGTCGACACCGGTGAGGACGCGGGTGGCGGGCTGCGGGCCGGTGAGCAGCTTGTCCAGCTCGTCGAGGTGCTCGACGCGCACGCCGGTGAGCCGGGAGGCCTCGGCGAGGTCGGGGCGGCGGCCGACCCAGAACTCGCCGTAGCGGCGGTCGCGGAAGAACTCGGCGCCGCGCACCGGGTCGCCGCCGCGCGGGGAGCGGGGGCGCAGGTAGAGGACGGGCTCGTGGCCGTCGGGGCCGGTCGGCTCCAGGACGAGGACGTGGCCGACCTGGTCCTCGCCGGTGAGGCCGGTGAGCCAGGCGTAGGCGCTGTGCGGGCGGAAGCGGTAGTCGCAGTCGTTGCTGCGGACCTTGAGGGTGCCGGCCGGGACGATCAGGCGCTCGCCGGGGAAGGCGGCGGAGAGCCGGCTGCGGCGGCCGGGGGTCACCGCGAAGCCGGGGACGCGGTCGTCGGCCGGGAGCGGGGTGGGTGCCCAGGAGGTACCCATGAAGGCGTTGAGAGCGGGGGAGACGGGGAGGTCGTGGCTTCCGGTGTTGAGGCCGGTCTGACGGAGGGTCACCGGGTGCTCCTAAGCGGGTGGTGCGGATTTCGGGGAGGTGGGGGTGGCACGGACACAGCTCGGTAACGGGTGGCGTCACCTCTTGTGCAGTGCAATTTCACATTACTATGTTACGGGTCACACCGCGGAGCGGCTAGACCCGCAGAGGTCGCCCTCCGAGGCTGGTCCCGGATCCACCCCCGGGGCGGACGACGGGCCTTCACGGCGGGCCCCCCACTGCGGAGTCAAGATATGAACAGGCGTACCCAGACCGCCCTCGCGGCGGCCATCGCGGCGGCACTCACCCTCGGCCTCGGGGCCTGCGGCAACAAGGACAAGGGCGACGACGGCTCCGGCGATGCCGCCGCCACCTCCACCAAGGGCCCGGGCGCCGAGAACGGGACGATCGTCGGCGGTACGCCGGTCAAGGGCGGCACCCTGACCGTGCTGACCAACCAGGACTTCGCCCACCTCGACCCGGCACGCAACTGGACCCTGCCGCAGATGGACTTCGGTACCCGGCTGATCTACCGGACCCTGGTCACCTTCAAGGCCGAGCCGGGCGCCGCCGGCAGTGAGATCGTCCCCGACCTCGCCACCGACGTCGGCCGCCCGTCCGACGGTGGCAAGACCTGGACCTTCACCCTGAAGGACGGTCTGAAGTACGAGGACGGCACCCCGATCAAGGCCTCCGACATCAAATACAACGTCGAGCGCTCGTTCTCCCCGGACCTCACCGGCGGTCCCGACTACGCCGTCCAGTACCTGGCCGGTGGCGAGAACTACAAGGGCCCGCTGACCGGCGAGCACCTGCCGAGCATCGAGACGCCCGACGACAAGACGATCATCTTCCACCTCAAGCGTCCGGTCGCGGAGTTCTCCTACACGGCCACCCTGCCGACCTTCGCGCCGGTCCCGCCGGCCCAGGAGAAGGGCACCCAGTACGACACCCGGCCGTTCTCCTCCGGCCCGTACAAGATCGAGTCCTACGACCGCGGCAAGCAGCTGGTGCTGGTCCGCAACACCAACTGGGAGGCCGGTACCGACACGGTCCGCAAGGCCTACCCGGACAAGATCGTGGTGACCCAGGGTCTCAAGGGCGGCCAGGTCGACGACCGGATCATCGCCAGCGAGGGCGCCGACGCCTCCTCGATCGAGATGCCGTGGATGCGCCCGGAGTCCGTGCCGAAGGTGCTGCCCAAGGCGGACGTCAAGGCCCGCATGGTGGCCGAGCGCACCGGCTGCACCGACAACCTGTACATGAACACCTCCAAGGCCCCCTTCGACGACCCGAAGGTGCGCGAGGCGATCATGTACGCCGTCGACCGCGAGGCCCAGGTCACCGCGTGGGGCGGCCCCGCGCTGGCCGAGGTCGCAACCTCCTACCTGCCGCCGTCGCTGACCGGCGGTCAGAAGGCCGACCCGCTGCAGATCCCGGCCACCGGCGACCCCGAGAAGGCCAAGGAACTGCTGAAGGCGGCCGGCAAGACCGACCTCAAGGTCTCGCTCACCGTCTCGCTCGGTGACAAGACCCGCGGTGAGGCCATTCAGCAGTCGCTGTCCAAGGCCGGCGTCCAGGTCACCGTCAACACCGTCGACCCGTCCGCCTTCACCGACACCCTCGGCGACACCAAGAACGCCCCCGAGCTGACCATCAACGGCTGGTGCCCGGACTACCCGTCCGGCGCGACCTTCCTGCCCTTCATCTTCGACGGTCGCACCATCAAGGAGAAGGGCAACCAGGGCAACTACAGCCAGTTCCGCGACCAGGCCACGATGGACGAGATGGACCGCATCGCGACCCTGACGGACGTCAACGAGGCCAACAAGGCCTGGCAGAAGCTGGACGAGGACCTCATGAAGAAGGCTCCGGCCGTGCCGCTGATGTGGCAGCGCCGCGCGCTGCTGGTCGGCAACAACGTGGCCGGCGCGTTCGGCAACTCCGGCTACGCCGGAATGCTCGACATGGCCGTGATCGGCCTCAAGGACCCCTCGAAGAGCCAGGGCTGAGGGAACCTCCGCAATGAGTAGCACTTCCATCGAGCCCGCCGCCGCGCCCGTCGCGGCGGCGGGCCCCGCGAAGGCCTCCGGGCGCGGGCCCTGGCGGCTGGTCTGGGACCAGCTCTGGGCCAAGGGCTCCGCCCGGTTCGGCCTGATCACCGTCGCCGTCCTGGTCCTGCTGGCCGTGCTGGCCGGCCCGCTGAGCGCCCTCGGCGGCTGGTCCCCCGAGGAGTTCGACAAGCGCGCCATCGATCCCTACCTGGGCGGCGTACCCAAGGGCGACTTCGGCGGCATCGGCGCCCGGCACTGGCTCGGTGTCGAGCCGGTCACCGGTCGCGACCTGTTCGCCCGGGTCCTGCACGGCGGCCAGGTGTCGCTGCTGATCGCCTTCGTCGCCACCGCGGTGGTCGTGATCGCCGGCACCCTGGCCGGCATCGCCGCCGGCTACTTCGGCGGCCGGGTCGACGCCCTGCTCTCCCGGCTGATGGACCTCACCATGTCCTTCCCCTCGCTGATCTTCATGATCGCGATGATGTCGGTGGCCAAGGACGTCAACCGGATCGTGCTGATGACCGCGGTGATCGGCCTGTTCGGCTGGCCCGGCATCGCCCGCGTGGTCCGCGGTCAGACCCTGTCGCTCAAGCACCGCGAGTACGTCGAGGCCGCCAAGGTCGGCGGCGCGCGTTCCTGGCGCATCCTCACCAGGGAGATCCTGCCGAACGTCTCCGGTCCGATCATCGCGTACACCACGCTGCTGATCCCCGGCATGATCGCCACCGAGGCCGCGCTCTCCTACCTGGGTGTCGGCGTCCGGCCGCCCACGGCCTCGTGGGGCCAGATGATCGCCGAGTCGATCGTGCACTACGAGACCGACCCGACGTACTTCCTGATCCCGACGGTCTTCCTCTTCATCGCGGTACTGGCGTTCACCCTGCTCGGCGACGCGCTGCGGGACATCCTCGACCCCCGGGGAGGCCGGTCGTGATCCTCTACCTCGGCCGCCGGCTGATCGGCGTGGCCGGCATCCTGCTGGCCATCTGTGCCATCACCTTCACCATCTTCTACCTGCTGCCCAACGACCCGGCCGCGGCCGCCTGCGGCAAGACCTGCAGCCCCGACCGGCTCGCCGAGGTCAAGGCGGCGATGGGCCTGGACAAGCCGATCTGGGAGCAGTTCGGCACCTACCTGGTCGGCATCGTGGCCGGCCGCGACTACGGCAGCGGCCCCAGCGCCGTGCACTGCGGCTTCCCCTGCCTCGGCTACTCCTACGAGTACTCGCTTCCGGTCTGGGACCTGCTCGTCGACCGCCTGCCGGTCTCCGTCTCGCTCGCCCTCGGTGCGGCCGTGCTCTGGCTGGTCCTCGGCCTGGGCGCCGGCGTCACCTCGGCGCTGCGCAAGGGCAAGCCGGCCGACAAGGTCCTGATGGTGCTCTCGGTCGGCACCGCCTCGCTGCCGGTCTACTTCACCTCGGTCATGCTGATCTGGGGCGTCGTCCGCAGCGCCGGTCTGCTGCCCTACCCCTCGTACCACAAGTTCACCGACGGCCCGTTCGAGTGGGCCTCGAACCTGCTGCTGCCGTGGATCGCGCTGGCCCTGCTGTACGCGGCACAGTACGCCCGGCAGAGCCGCAACTCGATGATCGAGGCGATGGCGGAGCCGTACATCCGCACGGCCCGCGCCAAGGGCATGCCGTCGCGCACCGTCACCGTCAAGCACGGCCTGCGCTCCGGTATGACGCCGATCCTCACCATCTTCGGCATGGACCTCGGCGGCCTGCTCGCCGGCGCCGTCATCACCGAGTCGATCTTCGGTCTGCCCGGCATCGGACGGCTCTTCTACGACGGTCTGCTCCGCTCCGACCAGCCCGTCATCCTCGGCGTCACGTTGCTCGCGGCCTTCTTCATCGTCGTCGCGAACCTGCTGGTCGACGTGCTCTACGCGTACGTCGACCCGAGAGTGAGGTACTGATGACCGCACTGTTGGAGGTCGAGGACCTCAAGGTCTCCTTCGACACCCCGCGCGGCACCGTCCGGGCCGTCGACGGCATCAGCTTCGCCGTCGAGGCCGGCCAGACCCTCGGCCTGGTCGGCGAGTCCGGCAGCGGAAAGTCCGTCACCTCGCTCGCCGTCATGGGCCTGCACCGCGGCGCCGCCGTCACCGGCTCGATCCGGCTCAACGGCCAGGAGCTCAACGGGCTCGGGGAGCGCGAACTCGGTACCATCCGGGGCCGGCGGATCGCCATGATCTTCCAGGACCCGCTCTCCAGCCTGCACCCCTTCTACCCGGTCGGGGAGCAGATCGCCGAGCACTACCGGGTGCACTTCAAGGCCTCCCGCAAGGCCGGGCGGCAGCGCGCGATCGAGATGCTCGCCGAGGTGGGCATCCCCGAGCCGGCCCGCCGGGTCGACGAGTACCCGCACCAGTTCTCCGGCGGCATGCGCCAGCGCGTCATGATCGCCATGGCGCTCGCCTGCGAGCCCGACCTGCTGATCGCCGACGAGCCGACCACCGCGCTCGACGTCACCGTCCAGGCCCAGATCCTCGATCTGATCGCCCGGATCCAGCAGGAGCGCGGCCTCGGCGTCGTGATGATCACCCACGACCTCGGCGTGGTCGCCCGGGTCGCCCACGAGGTGCTCGTCATGTACGGCGGCCGCGCCGCCGAGCAGGCGCACGTGGACCGGCTGTTCGCCGCCCCCGCGCACCCGTACACCCGAGGGCTGCTCGACTCGCTGCCCCGTCTGGACGACACCGACGACGCCCCGCTGCGGGCCATCCCCGGCAGCCCGCCGTCGCTGATCGCCCCCGCCCCCGGCTGCTCCTTCGCCCCGCGCTGCGTCCGCACCACCGCCGCCACCGCCGAGGAACACGCCCGCTGCCTGTCCGAGCGGCCCGGCTTCGGCCCGCTCGCCCCCGGCCACCAGGCCGCCTGTCACCTGCCGCTGGTGCCGGAAGGAGCCCTGGGATGACCGAACCCCTGCTGACGGTCCGGGACCTGGTGAAGACCTTCCCCGGCCGCCGCTCGCGCACCGGCAAGGCCGGCGCCCCGATCCGGGCGGTGGACGGCGTCAGCTTCGACGTCGGCGCCGGCGAGACGCTGGGCCTGGTCGGCGAGTCCGGCTGCGGCAAGTCCACCACCGGCCGCATGATCGTCCGGCTGATCGACCCGACCTCGGGCAGCGTCAACTTCGACGGCACCGAGATCGGCGGCCTGAGCCAGGCCCAGCTGCGCCCGCACCGCAAGCACCTGCAGATGGTGTTCCAGGACCCGTACTCCTCGCTCAACCCCCGCCAGACGGTGGCCCGGATCATCTCCGAGCCGCTGCTGGTCCAGGGCACCGGCGCGGCCGACGCGCGCAAGCGGGCCGCCGAGCTGATGGAGCTGGTCGGCCTCATCCCCGAGCACCTGGACCGCTACCCGCACGAGTTCTCCGGCGGCCAGGCCCAGCGCATCGGCATCGCCCGCTCGCTGGCCACCTCGCCCCGGCTGGTGGTCGCCGACGAGCCGGTCTCCGCGCTGGACGTCTCCATCCAGGCCCAGGTGGTCAACCTGATGGAGCGGCTCCAGGACGAGCTGGGGCTGGCGTACATCTTCATCGCGCACGACCTCTCGGTGGTCAAGCGGGTCTGCGACCGGGTCGCGGTGATGTACCTCGGGCGGATCGTCGAGATCGGCGACAAGCACCAGGTGTACGGCAACCCCGCGCACCCCTACACCAAGGCGCTGCTCTCCGCGGTGCCGCTGCCCGACCCGGCGGCGGAGCGGGCGCGCGAGCGGATCGTGCTGCTCGGCGACCCGCCGAGCCCGGCCGACCCGCCGCCCGGGTGCAGTTTCCACCCGCGCTGCCCGAAGGCCCAGGAGATCTGCCGCTCCGAGCGACCGCTGCTGCAGATCGCCGGTCCGGGCGGCCGCGAGGCGGCCTGCCACTTCCCGGAGAACTGACCCGGGATCCACGGTCCCGCGGCCGCGGGCGCCTGCCACTGGGCGCGCCCCCGGTCGCGTTCCGACCGCCGTACCGTCCGAACCACCCCCACGCGGACGGTACGGCACCACACCGCGCGAGCAGCATGCCCGCTCGCGCACCGAACGCCCGGCCGGGCGCGGCGGGGAGCCTGATGAGGGCCGCGCCCGGCCGGGTCTCCACCCGGCCGACCTCCTGAAGGGTCGGCCGGGTGCGCCGGGCCTGCCGGGGCCGACCTGGGTCGTCGGTCCTGGCGGGCCCGTGCGGCGTTCACGGCCTCAGTCGGCCGGCCCGGCGGTTCCGGCTGTCCCGGTCGAGCCGGCCGGGCGGGTCGGGTCGGGCTCCTCGGAGGGCAGCCGGCGCGGGCCGGGGCCGTCGGCGGCCAGCGCGTCGCGCGGATTGAGCACCCGGCAGCGGCGCAGCGAGAGGCAGCCGCAGCCGATGCAGCCGGTCAGCTCCTCCTCCAGCCGCTCGATCTCCCGGCGCCGGGCCGCGAGCAGCGCCGCCCAGCGGCGCGAGATCCGCTCCCAGTCGCGCTTGTCCGGCATCCGCTCGGCGGGCAGGCCGGCGAACACCTCGGCCACCTCCGACAGCGGGATGCCGAGCCGCTTGGCGACCAGGATCAGCGAGAGCCGGCGCAGCACGTGCCGGTGGTAGCGGCGCTGGTTGCCGGACGTCCGCTCGGAGGCGATCAGCCCCTGCTCCTCGTAGAACCGCACCGCCGAGGCGGCCACGCCGGCCCGCCGGGCGACCTCGCCGACGGTCAGCAGGTCGATCGGGCGGGGCCTGTCCTCCGCGCCCTGCGCGGCGTCCGTGGCGCGGTCCATGGGCATCCTTGACTTCAAGCTCTGTTGAACTACTAGCGTACCGAGGCGTGACCGACTCCTCGTCCGCCCGGACCACTGCCACCCCCTCCGACCAGGGACGTCACGCTCCGGAGGCGGAGCCGCCGACATCCTCCGGCGGCTGGGGCGAACTGTTCTCCCGGCAGTTCGCCGCCCAGGCCTCGATCCTCGCCGGCGGCGTCGCGCTGTACGCGATGAACCTCTACTTCACCGCCGCCCTGCTGCCCTCGATCGTCGAGGACATCGGCGGCGCCCGCTACTACGCGTGGGTGGCGACCGGCTTCCTGATCGCCGCGGTGATCGCCGCGATGCTGGTCAGCCGGATGCTGGCCCGGCTGGGGCCCTCGCGCGCCTATCTGACCGGCTTCCTGGTGTTCGCCGGCGGCGCGGGGCTGACCGCGGTCAGCCCGACGATCGAGGCGCTGATCGTCGGCCGGATCGTCCAGGGCCTGGGCGGCGGGCTGATGGCCGGGCTCGGCTACGCGGTGATCCGCACCGCGTTCCCGGAGCGGCTGTGGACCAGGGCCGCCGGACTGGTGTCCGCGATGTGGGGCGTGGGCACCCTGGTCGGCCCCTCGCTGGGCGGGCTCTTCGCCGAACTGGGCCTGTGGCGCGGGGCGTACGCGCTGCTCCTGGCAGCGGCCGTGGTGCTGGCGGTGCTGGCCCGGCGCTCGCTGCCGGGGCCGTCCGGCACCGGACGGTCCGCCGAGCCGCTGCCACTGGCCTCGCTGGTGCTGCTGACGCTGGCGGCGGCCACCTTCAGCATCAGTTCGGCGGTGCCGCGCGGCTGGGCGACGGTGCTGTGCATCGTGGTGGGCCTGGCGCTGCTGGCCGGCTTCGTACTGGCGGAGCGCGGCGGGGCGGCGACCGTCCTGCCGAAGCTGACCTACCGGCGCGGCAACCACCTGAAGTGGATCTACCTGACCGTCGCCGTGTACTGCACCGGCGTGATGACGGAGACCTTCATCCCGCTGTTCGGCCAGGAGCTGGGCGGGCTCAGCCCGCTGGCGGCCGGGTTCCTGGGGGCGACGGTCTCGGCGGGCTGGACGTCCGCGCAGCTGTTCAGCGTCAACCTGGGCTCGGAGCGGGCCCGGGAGCTGGCGATCCGGCTCGGCCCGGCGGTGCTCACGGCGGGCCTGCTGGCGTACGGCCTGCTGCAGACGGGCTCGGCGTCCGGCGGGCGGGTGCTGCTGTGGGCGGTGGTGCTGGTCGCGGGCGGCACGGGCATCGGGGTCGCCTTCCCGCACCTGAGCGTCACGGCGATGCGCAGCACGGACGACGAGGCGGAGGGGGCCAAGGCGGCGGCCGGGCTCAACACCACCCAGCTGATCGCCTTCTCGGTGAGCTCGGCGCTGGCGGGGACGCTGGTGAGCATCGGCGGGGACTCGACGCTGGACGGGGCCCGGTACATGGTCTTCGGGCTCGGCGCGCTGACCGTGTTCGGCACCGCGACCGCGGCGCTGAGCCTGCGCCGGGGGCGTCCGGACGCGCGCTGAGCTCCGCACCCGGGGGACGCGCGCTGAGCTCCGCACCCGGGGGACGCGCGCGGCCGCCCCGGCCCTCCGTGGGGGAGGGTCGGGGCGGCCGTTCTTCCGCGGTACCTGTCTTCCACGGGAGACCCGGTGCTCAGGACACCGGGGGTGCTGGGGTCAGGACGCGGGGCCGACCCGGACGGTGGTGATCCGCCCGCCCTGGGCCTCGCGGACGACCTCGATCTTGGTGTTGGTGTCCGGGACGTTCACCGCGAGCAGCGGGGTGGCCGGGTCGCGGTAGACGCCGCTGTGGTCGTTGAAGACCGGCACGGCCGGCTTGGACCCGATGCGCACCGGGACGCCCGACTTGTGCAGGGTGAACGCGGTGGTCGGCTTGAGCGAGAAGGTCGCGTCGTAGGTCTGCGCCCGGCCGTTGACCAGGGTGCCGTCGGCGAAGCGGATCGGGGTCGGGCGGGCGTCGATCGGCAGGATCAGGCCGCCGCCCGGGTGGTCCTTGGTGTTGTTGTCGCCGTACGCGGTGTCCCAGAGCCAGACGAGCACGCCCTCCTGGTACGGGTAGTTGTCGACGATGTCCTTCTTGCCCTCGACGCCGGAGTAGCCGAAGTTGTACGGCCCGGTCTTCAGGAACTCGCCGAAGCCGGTGTAGCGGCGGTTCTCCACCAGGTAGGCGCGCGGGTGCTGCTTGACGAAGGTGCGGCCGGTCACGATGGTGAAGCCGGTGCTTACCCAGTCCGCGGTGCCGTTCTCGGCGCCGTCGGCGAACAGCTCGGTGCCGCCGGCGGTGATCTTCACCGCGTCGACCAGGACGCCCTTGCCGTGGGTGTTGTTGTCCGAGGTGACGTGGAAGCGGAGCCTGACGTTCTTGCCGGCGTAGCCGTCCAGCGGGATGTGCAGCTGCCGGTAGGCGCCCGAAGTGCCGCTCAGGCCGGGGACGTTGGCGCTGGTGTTGCCGATCGGGGCGCCGTCCACGGTGCCGGGCAGGGCGGTCCAGCGCTTGCCGCCGTCGGTGGAGGCCTCGACGGTCAGGAAGTCGTAGTCCTGCTCGACGTCGTACCAGATCGCCGCGTCGAGGGCGGCCGGGCCGGTGACCGAGGTCAGGTCGACGTCGCGGGCCAGCGCGTTGTCCAGGTCGTCGCCGGTCTGGCTCCACCACTGCTTGCCGCCCTCGCGCGGGTCGGCGAGGTCGGTGCTGGTGGTGCTGTCCGGCAGGTGGACCAGCACGGCCTGTGCCTGGTCGGTGTTGTAGCCGCTGACGCCGAGGGCGTGGCTGGAGCGGGTGGCGGCCTGCGCCTCGTCGTAGTTGAGCCAGCCGAACTGCAGCTTGCTCCAGGCGTCGAGGTCACCGGGGTAGGCGCCGGTGGTGTTCTTGCCCTTGCCCAGGTACGAGCCGGAGGACATCAGCGACCAGAAGTTGACGCTGTTGTCGCCGCCGGTGGTGCTGTACAGGTCGGGCAGGCCGAGGTTGTGGCCGAACTCGTGGGAGAACAGGCCGACGCCGCTGTTCTCGCCCGCCTGGACGTAGTCGTAGACGTACAGGCCGCTGTCGCCGACGGGCGCGCCGCCGATCTTGTTGCCCTCCGGGCCGACCTGGCCGGTCGGGTCGGGGAGGGTCCAGCTGCGGTGCGCCCACAGCGCGTCGGCGCCCTGCGCGCCGCCGCCCCAGGTCTCGTCGACGCCGGCGTGCACCACGATGACGTTGTCGAGGTAGCCGTCGGGCTGGGCGAACTCGCCGTTCTTGTCGTGGTCGTAGCGGTCGTAGACGTCGTACTGGGCCAGCTCGGCCTTGACGTCGGCGGCCGAGCGGCCCTTGGCGACCTGGCTGTCGTACCAGGCCTTGACGGCGTCCCGGATGAACTCCTGGCCCTGGGTCCAGGCGCCGGAGCCCTGCGGGCCCTTGTTGGAGCCGTAGCGGGCCTCGTTCCAGGGCAGGGTGACCCAGTCGCTGACGGTGCCCTCGATGTCGTAGCGGCCAGAGGACTGGGTGCGGTAGTAGTTGCGCATCGAGACCGCGCCGGGCGCGTCGTCGAAGAACATCTTCTGGTAGTACTGCCGGCTGAAGTCCTGGTTCCAGAGCGTGTGGTTGTCGCTCCGGCCCGGCTTGGCGATGCTGTTGTGCAGCGGGCCGGGGGTGCCGCCGTAGCGCGGCTGGCCGTTGTGGAGGGTGGTGTTGTCCACCTGGTCGCCGAACTCGGCGAGGATGACGAAGACCTTGTCCTTGCGCTGCTGGGCGAGCTGGACGTAGTCGTTGCCGACCCGCACCTTGGCGGGCGCCCGGCGGTCGGTGGTCTTCGCCACGGCACCCTTGTTGAGCTGCTCCAGTGCCTTGGTGCGCAGCGACTGGCGCTCGCGCTCCTGCGGGGCGAGCGGGGCGGGCGGGGCTTCGAGGCCGCCGGCCTCGGTGCCGCTGCCGCTCTCGGCGGTGAGAGCGGGCGCGGGAGTGGGGGAGGCGGCCTGGGCGGCGGTGGACCCGAGGAGGGTGGCCGCTATCGCACTCGTGGTGAGTGCGGCCGCGAACGCCGCGGACAGTCTGCGCAACTGACCGGTCCTTTCCGGACGGGGGTGGTCGGGTGAGCGCAGGTAATATTTCACATGTCATGGGTCACACGGAAGACTTCGGGCTCCGGTCCCGGCAAAAGCCGGGCGCCGCACGGCCCGGATGGGGCCGTGCGGCGCCCGGAGGGGTCGGCCGGGGGTCGGCGGGTCAGGCCAGGGAGGCTCGCAGGAAGGCGAGTTCGGCCTGCGCCAGCTGCTCGTTCACACCGCCCGGCGTCATGTGCGTGACGCCGGGCAGGGCCAGCAGGCTGTGCGGGCGGCCGGCCCGGGTGAGCGCCTGGGAGAGCAGCAGGGTGTGCGAGGGGTGCACGTTGTCGTCGGCCAGGCCGTGGATCAGCAGCAGCGGCCGGGTCAGCGACGGCGCGTCGTCCACCAGGCAGTCGGCCGCGTAGCCCTCCGGGTTCTGCTGCGGCAGGTCCAGGTAGCGCTCGGTGTACGCGGTGTCGTACAGCCGGAAGTCGGTGGGCGGGGCGCCCGCACAGGCGGCGTGGAAGACGTCCGGGCGGCGCAGCACGGCCATCGCCGCGAAGTAGCCGCCGTACGACCAGCCCCGCACGCCGACCCGGCCGAGGTCGAGGTCGGGGTGCGCCTCGCCGAGCGCGAGCAGCGCGTCCACCTGGTCGTCCAGCGCCACCTGGGAGAAGCGGCGGAAGATGGTCCGGGTGAAGGCCGGGGAGACGAACGGGGTGCCGCCGTTGTCGACGGTGACCACCGCGAAGCCCTGGTCGGCCCACCACTGCTTGAGCTGCCAGCGGCGCGGCTCGTTGGCCACCGCCTGGTAGCCGGGGCCGCCGTAGACGTCGAGCAGCACGGGCAGGCGCCGGCCGGGGACGTGCCCGCGCGGGTAGACCACGGCGCTGGGCAGGGCGCGCCCGGTCACCCGGGCCAGCCGCGGCTTGACCCGGAAGGGCAGGGCGGCCGAACGGTCCGTCAGGGCGGTGACGCCCTGCGGGGTGAGGGCCTCGCGGCGCACGCCGTCCGGGTCGGCCGAGGTGAGCAGCAGGGTGTCGCCGGCGGCCAGGGCGCTGTGCACGCCGGGGCCCTCGGAGAGCCGCTCGGGGGCCCCGCCGTCCGGGTCGACCAGGTGGACGTGCTGGTCGAACGGGTCGCCCTCGCCGGTCTCGCAGAGCAGCTTGCCGCGCAGCCGGCCGACCACCCGGCGGATCTGCAGGCCGGTGGTGTCCAGCGGCTTGCCGTCCAGGGCCAGGCCGCGGGCCTCGGGCGTGTCGTGGACGGTGAGCAATCGGCCGTCGTCCAGCCGGGCGGGGGTGCCGGGCAGGTCGTCGACCCAGAACGCGTCGGTGGTGCGGGAGAGTTCGGTGGTGGCGCCGGTGGCCGGGTCGGCGCTCAGCAGCAGGATGTTCTGCTGCAGCCGGTCGGCGACGGTGAGCAGCAGTTCGTCGTCGCCGGCCCACTCGGCGGCGCACAGGTAGGGGAAGGCCGCGGTGTCCCAGGCGAGTTCGACCCGGTTGCCGTCCAGGCCGAGCACCCAGAGCCGGACGTCGGCGTTGGGGCCGCCGGCCTGCGGGTAGGCGAACCGCTCGGGGGCCTGCTCGGGGTGGGCCGGGTCGGCGAAGTGGCGCGGCGGGACGGCGGACTCGTCCACCCGGGCGGCGAGCACGGCGCCGCCGTCCGGACGCCACCAGTGGCCGCGGTGGCGGCCCAGCTCCTCGGCGGCGGCGAACTCGGCGACGCCCCAGCGGGCGCCGTCGTCCGGGCTGAGCCGCTGGCGGCCGGGGACGTCGGCCGAGGTGACGTAGAGGGCGTC
The DNA here is from genome assembly GCF_040296005.1 of Kitasatospora sp. NPDC002551. Lineage (NCBI taxonomy): Bacteria > Bacillati > Actinomycetota > Actinomycetes > Kitasatosporales > Streptomycetaceae > Kitasatospora > Kitasatospora sp. NPDC002551. The sequence goes on from NZ_JBEOWI010000058.1 coordinate 35,421, forward strand.
GTCGGCGACGTAGGCGACGAGTTCGCCGGTCGCGTTCGGGCGGGGGTCGAAGGCCGGGCCGGCGGTGGGGATCTCGGTGCTGCGGCCGGTGGCGGTCTCGGTGCGGAAGAGCCGGCCGTCCAGGACGAAGACGGCGACGGCGAGGTCGGGGGTGGCGGCGAAGGTGCCGATGCCGGCGGCGGTGAGCCGGCTCCGCTCGCGCAGCCGGCGCTCGACCGCCGGCAGGTCGGCGCTCGCGCCGGTGCGGCCGGGGGCGAGCGCGGTCGGGTCGGCGACCTCGCGCTCCTCGCCGGTGGCGAGGTCGAGGAGGTGCAGCCGGTCGAACGGGTCCTCGGGGCCGGTGGAGCGGAGGAGCAGCAGGCGGGTACCGTCCTGGTTGAGCGACACCGCTCGAGGGGCACCGAAGCTGAAGCGGCCGGTCCGGGCGCTGAGGGAGAGGTAGGAGTCGGTGATGGTCACCGCCCGATGGTCGCCGCGGGACCCGTCCTCAGACCAGTGGGGCGACATGTGAAATGTCACACATCACGTGATCCAGGTAACAGGAGGAGAGTATGACCGAGACCGCGCGGAGCGTCGAACCGCCCGAGCCGCTGGCCGGCACCGAGACGCTGTTCTCGCTGGACCCGGCGGTGGTCCACCTCAACCACGGCTCCTTCGGCGCCGTCCCCGTCCCGGTCCAGCGGCTCCAGCGGCGGCTGCACGAGGAGCAGGAGGCCGACCCCGACGGCTTCTTCGCCGAGCTGCCCGCCCGGGTCGCCGCCGCCCGGACCCGGATCGCTGCCGCCCTCGGCACCGAGCCCGAGCTGCTCGCCCTGGTGCCCAACGTGACCGACGCGATCGCCGTCACCCTGGCCAACGTGCCGCTCTCCGCCGGGGACCACGTCCTGGTCAGCGACCACGGCTACGGCACCGTCACCGAGGCCGTGCGGCGCCGGGCCGAGGACGCCGGTGCGGAGCTGCGCACCGTGCGGCTGCCGCTGGACCTGCCCGACGGCGACGCGGTGCGCGAGACCGTGCTGGCCGAGGTCACCGACCGCACCGTGCTCGCCGTCCTGGACGGCATCACCTCGCCGACCGCCCGCCGCCTCGCCACCCCGGACCTGCTGCGCGCCCTGCGCGGCCGCGGCGTGACCACCGTGGTGGACGCCGCGCACGAGCCCGGCATGCTGGCCGGGCCCGTCCCGGAGGAGGCCGACTTCTGGTTCGGCAACCTGCACAAGTGGGCCTTCGCCCCGCGGGCCACCGGCGTGCTGGTGGTGCGCCCGGAGTGGGCCGGCAAGATCCGTCCGCTGATCCTCTCCTGGGAGGACCACCAGGGCTACCCGGCCTCCGTCGAGTGGCGCGGCACCCTGGACTACACGCCCTACCTGGCCGCCCCGGCCGGACTCGACCTGCTGGACGCGCTCGGGCCGGAGCTGGTGCGCGGCCACAACGAGCGGCTCGCCGCGTACGGCGCCGCGCTGGTGGCCGAGCGCACCGGGCTCGCGGCGCTGCCGTCCTCGGCGGGCCTGTCGATGCGGGCGCTGCGGCTGCCGGCCGGGGTCGCCGAGACGCTGCCGCAGGCGCAGGAGCTGATGGCCGGGATGTGGCGGCGGCACGCGGTGCGCACGGTGGCGCGTCCGTGGCCCGGCGGCGGGGTGCTGCGGGTGTGCGCGCAGCTGTACAACCGGGCGCCCGAGTACGAGGTACTGGCGGACGGGCTGGCCGGGCTGCTCGGGTAGCCGCGACCCGCTCAGTCCGCGGCGGCGCGCAGCTCGGCGAGCAGTACGTGCTGGTCCGCGAGGACCCCGGTGAGGATCCGCCGCGCCGCCCGCAGCAGGTCGGCGACGTCCCCGCCGGCCAGCGCGTACACCACCGTGCTGCCCTCCCGGGTGGCGCTGACGATGCCGGACCGGCGCAGCACCGCGAGCTGCTGCGAGAGCCTGGAGGGTTCGACCTCCAGCTCCGCCAGCAGGTCGCGCACGGGCGTCGGTCCGGCCTGCAGCAGCTCCAGGACCCGGATCCGGACGGGGTGGCCGAGCATCCGGAAGAACTCGGCCTTGGCCTGGTACAGCGCGATCGCCACGGCGCTCCCTCCCTGTTCCCCTCGCCGGTGCGTTTCCGGCCGTCAGATCTCCAGCGCCGTCTCGATCCGCTTCAGCTGGTGGCGGGCCATCGCCAGGTTGGCGCGGCCCCGGTTGAGCGCGAGGAACAGGAACAGGCCGCGGCCGCCCTGCGTGGTCAGCGGCCGGAGCAGGTGGTACTGGCTGGTCAGGCTGACCAGGATGTCCTCGATCTCGTTGTCGAGCAGGTTGAGGTGCTCCATCGCCCGCATCTTGGCCCGCACCACGTCGGTGTTGCCCGCGGCGGCGACGTTGAGGTCCAGTTCTCCGCCGTCACCGAGGGTGCCGAGGGCCATGCCGCTGCCGTAGTCGACCAGGGCGACGCCGATCGCGCCCTCGATCGCCATGGCCTCCTTGAGCGAGGTCTCCAGGTTCGCCATCGTGCGCTCCTCCCGTGGGCCCGGTGGGTGTCACCGGGATGTGGCACCGAATGTAGGCAGGCCGCACGGCGTGTCACCGCGGATGACCGGAGTCGTCCGAAGCTGGTCGCCGGGTGACCGCTTGAAGACATTTGCAACTATGGATGTGAGAGAGAAGCGATCCCTTGCCCGGGAAAAACGGTGCTATCGATGTCAGCCCCGCCGGGTAACCTCTCGCTGAGATGCGAGATCACACCAACGACCCCCGCGACCCCCGGACGGCGATGAACACCCCTGAGCGCGAGCCCTCCGACGGCCGGGAGCCCACCGACGAGCAGGAGCTCAGCCCGGCCGAGGCCTTCGCCGCCTCCCGCCGCCGGGCCAGGGAACAGGCCACCGCCCTGTTCGGCTTCCAGCAGCTCTACGACTTCCCGCTGGACGACTTCCAGCTGGAGGCCTGCCGCGCCCTGGAGGCCGGCGAGGGCGTCCTGGTCGCCGCGCCCACCGGCTCCGGCAAGACCATCGTCGGCGAGTTCGCCGTCCACCTCGCCCTCCAGGGCGGGCGCAAGTGCTTCTACACCACGCCGATCAAGGCGCTCTCCAACCAGAAGTACGGGGACCTCGTCCGGCGCTACGGCGCCGCCAAGGTCGGCCTGCTCACCGGCGACAACACCGTCAACGGCGACGCCCCGGTCGTGGTGATGACCACCGAGGTGCTCCGCAACATGCTCTACGCGGGCTCCAGCACCCTCGACGGCCTCGGCTACGTGGTCATGGACGAGGTCCACTACCTCGCCGACCGCTTCCGCGGCGCCGTCTGGGAGGAGGTCATCATCCACCTCCCCGAGTCCGTCACGCTGGTCTCGCTCTCCGCGACCGTCTCCAACGCCGAGGAGTTCGGCGACTGGCTGGACACCGTCCGCGGCGGCACCCGGGTCATCGTCTCCGAGCACCGGCCCGTCCCGCTCTGGCAGCACGTGATGGCCGGCAACCGGATGTACGACCTGTTCGCCAGCCCGGACCGCGACGGCCGCCCCAAGGGCAGCCTGCGCAACCCCGGCAAGGCGGTCAACCCCGAGCTGGTCCGCCTCGCCCGCGGCGAGCTCGACCGCAACCCGCGCGACCGCTTCGGGCGCGGGCGCGGCCGCTCCATGCCCAACGGCCGCCCCGGCAAGGTCTGGACCCCGGGCCGGGTCGACGTCATCGACCGGCTCGACGCCGAGGGCCTGCTGCCCGCCATCACCTTCATCTTCAGCCGGGCCGGCTGCGAGGCCGCCGTCCAGCAGTGCCTCTCCTCCGGCCTGCGCCTCAACAAGGACGCCGACCGCGCCCAGGTCCGCGCCCTCGTCGAGGAGCGCTGTGCCGACATCCCCGACGAGGACCTGCACGTCCTCGGCTACTTCGAGTGGCTGGACGGCCTGGAGCGCGGCATCGCCGCCCACCACGCCGGCATGCTGCCGCGGTTCAAGGAGGTCGTCGAGGAGCTGTTCGTGAAGGGTCTGGTCAAGGCCGTCTTCGCGACCGAGACCCTGGCCCTGGGCATCAACATGCCGGCGCGCTCCGTCGTCATGGAGAAGCTCGTCAAGTGGAACGGCGAGACCCACGCCGACATCACCCCCGGCGAGTACACCCAGCTCACCGGCCGGGCCGGACGGCGCGGCATCGACATCGAGGGCCACGCCGTGGTCCTGTGGCAGCGCGGCCTCGACCCGGAGGCGCTGGCCGGCCTCGCCGGTACCCGCACCTACCCGCTCAAGTCCTCGTTCCGGCCGTCCTACAACATGGCCGTCAACCTGGTCTCCCAGTTCGGCCGGCACCGCTCGCGCGAACTGCTGGAGACCTCCTTCGCGCAGTTCCAGGCCGACCGCTCGGTGGTCGGCATCGCCCGCCAGGTCCAGCGCAACGAGGAGGGCCTGGAGGGTTACCGCGAGTCCATGACCTGCCACCTCGGCGACTTCGAGGAGTACATGGCGCTGCGCCGGCAGCTCAAGGACCGGGAGAACGACCTCGCCCGCGAGGGCAGCAGCCAGCGCCGCGCCGCCGCCGTCGAGTCCATCGAGCAGCTCCGGCCCGGCGACGTCATCCACGTGCCGACCGGCAAGTTCGCCGGCCTCGCCCTCGTCCTCGACCCCGGTCTGCCGCCGGTCAACCGCTCGCCGCGCGGCGGCCCGCGCCACCCCGACTACCAGGACGGGCCGCGTCCCGTGGTGCTCACCGCCGAGCGGCAGGTCAAGCGGCTCGCGATGATCGACTTCCCGCACCCCGTCGCCGCGATCGAGCGGCTGCGCATCCCCAAGTCCTTCAACCCGCGCAGCCCGCAGTCCCGGCGCGACCTCGCCTCCGCGCTGCGCACCAAGGCCGGCCACCTGGAGCCCGAGCGGTTCCGGCGCGGGCGCGCGGCCGCCGCCGACGACCCCGAGATCAGCCGGCTGCGCACCGCCCTGCGCCAGCACCCGTGCCACGGCTGCGACCAGCGCGAGGACCACGCCCGCTGGTCCGAGCGCTACCACCGGCTGCACCGCGACACCGAGCTGCTGGAACGCAAGATGCGCTCCCGCACGCACACCATCGCCCGCACCTTCGACCGGGTCTGCGGCCTGCTCACCGACCTCGGCTACCTCAGCGGCGACACCGTCACCGAGGACGGCAAGCGGCTCGGCCGGCTCTACGGCGAACTCGACCTGCTCGCCTCGGAGTGCATCCGCGAGGGCGTCTGGAGCGGTCTCGCCGCCGCCGAACTCGCCGCCTGCGCCTCGGCGCTGGTCTACGAGGCCCGCCAGTCCGACGACGCCACCGCCCCCCGGGTGCCCGAGGGCGCGGCGAAGGAGGCGCTCGGCCAGATGGTCCGGATCTGGGGCCACCTCGACGCCCTGGAGGAGCAGCACCGGATCAACACCGCCGAGGGCGTCGGCCAGCGCGAGCCGGACCTGGGCTTCGCCTGGGCCGCCTACCGCTGGGCGCTCGGCCACTCGCTGGACCAGGTCCTGCGCGACGCCGACATGCCGGCCGGCGACTTCGTGCGCTGGACGAAGCAGCTGATCGACGTCCTCGGCCAGATCCAGGACGCCGCCGGCGAGGACGCCGATCTGCGCAAGACCGCCCGCAAGGCCGTCGACGGCCTGCGCCGCGGCATCATCGCTTACTCCTCCGTCGGCTGACCCTCCCGCCGGGCGTCGCCTCCCGCGACGCCCGGCCCCCGGGGTCCGCGCACGGCGGTGACGGCCGGGAACCCGGGCCGCCGGGAGCGGGTGGCCGGCGGGTCCGGCGTCCTACTCCTGCGGGGCGGCGGCTTCGAGCCGGTGGACGAGGGCGCGCAGGGCGCGCAGCTCGCGGTCGAGGGCCTGGGCGCCGGCGGGGGTGAGGGTGACCCAGGTGCGGGGCCGGCGGCCGGCGTAGCCCTTGTTCACCGCCACCAGGCCGGAGTCCTCCAGGACCTTCAGGTGGCGCGAGAGGTTGCCGTCAGTGAGCCCCAATTCCTGCTTGAGGAAGGCGAAATCGACGCTCTCGGCTTCGCGGGCGATGGCCAGGATGCCCAGCCGGACCCGCTGGTGGACGGTGTCGTCCAGGGCCAGGGTCGGGTGCTGCTCCTCGGTGCCGTCCGCGACGCTCATGGGGTGACCGTACGGGATGCGGCGGACGCGCGGCGCTCGGCGGTCCACTGGGTCAGTCCGGTGGCGAGCAGGACCACGGCGAGCAGCAGGGCCTTCGGCCGGGGGCCGTCGGCCCAGGAGCCGTCGAAGTGGTCGAGCCACGGCAGCCAGCCGCTGCCCCAGAGGCCCGTGAGGTAGGCGGTGAGCAGCGCGGTGTGGACGAGCCCGGTGGCGGCGACCAGCCGGTTGCGCTCGGCGAGGCCGAGGACGAGCAGGCCGATGCCGACCACGTACCAGGGCGAGGCGTAGTCGTTCGCGAGGAAGGAGAGGCCGTCCGGCACCCGGCGGGCGAACAGCAGGAGGACGAGCGGGACGGCGGCGACCAGGACGCCGGCGCCGGCCGCGGTGGCGAGCCAGGCGCCGCGGTGCGGGACGATGCCGCGGGTCTCCCCGCGCCTCCGGTACCAGCGGGCGAGGGCGAACCAGGCCAGCGGGAGGAGGGCGTACCAGACGCCCCAGCCGACGAAGCGCGCGATGGCCCCGTCGAACTCGCCCTCCAGGCACGGCCCGTCGAGCGAGTGCTGCACGCAGAGGCCGATGTGCTCCGAGTAGGCGAAGTACGGATACGAGGTGATGCTGCGTCCGTCGGGCGGGAAGTTGTAGGCCTCCCGGGCGATCGGCACCGCCGCCAGGGCCAGCAGCCCGAAGGCGAGCAGCGGGACGCCCGAGCCGCGCAGGCGGATACGGGCCCGGGCGCGCAACCCCTCGGTGGCGGCGAGCAGTTCGGCCGGGTCGCCCCGGTGCAGTGTGTCCATGGTCCACCCCTGGTGACGTCGTGTCAGTGGCTCTACTTTGCATCGCAAAGTAGATTGCGGTCAAGAGCTCATGGCCACGCAAAGCAAAGAGGGCCCGTCGCGTGGTGTGCGACGGGCCCCGGGGGCGGGTGGTGTCAGCGGGCGGTGAGCGCCTCCAGGACGCGGTCCAGGGAGGTGCCGAGGTTCCAGCGGGCGGAGAGGGACTCCAGGGTCATCGGGTCCAGCGGCTCGCCCGGCAGGGCGGGGTCGAAGTCGGGCAGCGGGGCGTCGGTGGCGACCCGGACCACGGTGGGCGCGACGTCCAGGTAGGCCGAGGCCTCCAGGATGTTGCGGCGCCGGGCGGGGGTGAGCGCGGAGCCGATGTCCTGGGCGGCGGTGCGGATGCCGGCCAGGTCGCCGTACTCGTGGATCAGCTGGGCCGCCGTCTTCTCGCCGATGCCCTTGACGCCGGGCAGGCCGTCGCTCGGGTCGCCGCGCAGGGCGGCCAGGTCGGCGTACTGGGCGCCGCTCACGCCGTACTTCTCGCGCAGCAGCGCGTCGTCGGTGACCTGGAGGTTGCCCATGCCCTTGACGGGGTAGAGCACGGTGATCGCGCGGGCGTCGTCGACCAGCTGGAACAGGTCGCGGTCGCCGGTGACGATCTGCACCGGCCCGGTGGCGCCCGCGGTCAGCGTGCCGATCACGTCGTCCGCCTCGTAGCCGGGGGAGCCGATCCGGGCGATGCCGAGCGCGTCCAGCACCTGCTCGATCACCGGGACCTGCGGGGCGAGGGTGTCCGGCACCTCCTCCTCGCCGTCGGTGGCGGCCTCGGCGACCCGGTGGGTCTTGTACGAGGGGATGAGGTCCACCCGCCACTGGGGGCGCCAGTCGGCGTCCATGCAGGCGACCAACTGGTCGGGCCGGTGGTCGTGGACCAGCCGGGCGATGAAGTCCAGCAGGCCCCGGACGGCGTTGACCGGCTCGCCCTGCGGCGAGCGCAGGGTGTCCGGTACGCCGAAGTAGGCCCGGAAGTAGAGACTGGCGGAGTCGAGCAGCATCAGGCGGGGTGCGGTCACGCCTCCGATCATGCCGTACCGGGCGGACACGCCGGGCCCTCAGTGCTCGTGCGGCCCGGCGCGGTGGACGGGGCCGTGGGCGTCGGCGCAGTGCTCGGGGGTGAGGTCGCCGGGCGTGGCGATCTGCAGCAGCGCGCCGGCCTCGTCCTCGCCGACGTGGTCGACCTGGAGGGTGCTGTGGGTGATGCCGTACTCCTCGGCCAGCCGGCGCTGGAGCCCGCGCCGCACCGCGTGGCAGTCGCCGCCCGGGGTGACCAGGATGTGCGCGGAGAGCGCGGGCTGCCCGGAGGTGATCTCCCAGATGTGCAGGTCGTGGATCTCCTCGACCAGCGGCTGGGCGACCAGCCGGTCGGCCACCGCGTCCGGGTCGACGCCGGCGGGCGCGGCCTCCAGGAAGATCCGCCCGGAGTCGCGGACCAGGCCGATGCCCGCCTTCAGCATCAGCGCGACCACGACGAGGGAGGCGATCGAGTCGGCCCGGGCGAAGCCGGTGGTCACCATCACCACACCGGCCACGGCGGTGGCGATGAACGCGTAGAGGTCGGTGAGGACGTGCTGGAAGGCGCCCTCGACGTTCAGCGAGCTGCGGTTGGCCTTGGACATGCACCAGGTGGCGGCGAGGTTGACGACCACACCGACCAGCGCGGTCACCAGCACCAGCGACCCGGTGACCTCCGGCGGCTCGAACAGCCGGCTGATCGCCTCGTAGCCGAGCCAGGCCGAGAGCACCAGCAGCGTCACGCCGTTGGCCTGCGCGGAGAGGATCTCGGCGCGCTTGAGGCCGTAGGTGTAGCCGCCGCGCGCCGGGCGGGCGGACAGCCGCATGGCGATCAGCGCGAGGACGATCGAGGCGGCGTCGGTGAGCATGTGCGCGGCGTCCGAGATCAGCGCCAGCGACTGGGCCGCGAAGCCGACCACCACCTCGCCGGCCATGAACACCACGATCAGCGCGAGCGCGCTCACCAGCCAGCGGCGGTCGGCGTCGGCGGAGACGCCGTGCGAGTGGCCGCCGTGGCCACCGGAGCCGCCGTGGGCGTGCTTGTGGTCATGCCCATGATCATGGTGGGAGTGTTCGCCGGCCATCGAAGTCCTCTCCTGGAACGCATGAAGACACGGGGGTCAGGGGCGGGCCGTGTGGCGGCCCCGCACTCGAAGTGAACCGCAGATCCAACGAAGATCCAAAGGCTGCACTGGAGACCGTTGTCATTGCCGAGCCGTAACCCCCGTCCGGTATTGTCGCGCCGCCGCTGAACAGGGGAGACACGCATGGAAGCGACCGGACGGGTGAGTCTGGGCACGATCGCCCGCGAGTGGGGCCGGATCGGCATCACCGGCTTCGGCGGGCCGCCCGCGCACATCCTGCTGCTGCGCCGGCTCTGCGTGGAGCGGCGCAAGTGGCTCTCGCCGGAGGAGTTCGAGGACGGCATCGCGGCGACCAACCTGCTGCCCGGACCGGCCTCCACCCAGCTCGCGATCCTCACCGCCTGGCGGCTGCGCGGCACCGCGGGCGCGCTGGTCGGCGGAGCCTGCTTCATCGCGCCCGGGCTCGCGCTGATCCTCGCCCTCGCGGTGCTGTTTCTGGCCGGCGACCCGCCGCCGTGGGTGCTCGGCGCGGCCGCCGGCGCGGGCGCGGCCGTCCCGGCGGTCGCCGTGCAGGCGGCCACCTCGCTGCTCCCCGCGAGCTTCACCCGGGCCGGGCGGGCCCGCGCCGCCCGCGTCCGCTGGGGCGGGTACGCGCTCGCCGGCGCGCTGGCGGCCGTGCTGACCGGCCCCTGGCTGGTCCTGGTGCTGATCGCCTCCGGGCTGGCCGAGATCGCCGTCCGCAGGCAGCCCGGGGGAGCGGGCCTCGAACGCCCCCGCCGCACCCCCGGCGGCCCGCTGCCGCTCGCCGTCGCACTGCCCGCGCTCGGCGGGCTCGGCGCGGTGGCCTGGACGGCGTTCAAGGTGGGCGCGCTCTCCTACGGCGGAGGGTTCGTGATCATCCCGCTGATGCAGGACGACGCCGTCGACCGCTACCACTGGATGACCGACGGACAGTTCCTCAACGCCGTCGCCCTCGGCCAGGTCACCCCCGGCCCGGTCGTGCAGACCGTCGCCGTGGTCGGCTACGCGGCCGCCGGGATCGCCGGCGGGCTGCTCGCCGCGGCGGTCGCCTTCGCGCCGTCCTTCCTCCTCGTGATCCTCGGCGCCCGGCACTTCGACCGGCTGCGCGCCGACCGGCGGGTGCAGGACTTCCTCACCGGCGCCGGCCCGGCGGTGATCGGCGCCATCGCGGGTTCGGCGCTGCCGCTCGCCGCCGCGCTCGGCCACGGCTGGCAGTGGGCCGTGCTGGGCTGCGCGCTGCTCTGGCTGGTCGGCGCGCGGCGCGGGGTGGTGCCCGCCCTGCTGGCCGCCGGCGCGGCGGGGGTGATCGCCGCGGCCACCGGGCTGCCGCTGTCCTGAGCGGTCCCCGGGGACGGGCTACCCCACCTCCACCGGCTCCAACTGCACCGACCGCGCCGCCGTCGCCGCCCGCACCAGCGCCTGCATCACCCGCAGGTCGTCACCCTGCTCCGGATGCCACTGCACCCCGAGCGTGAACCCGGGCCCCTCCACCGCCTCCACCGTCCCGTCCGGCGCGTGCGCGCTCACCCGCAGCCCCGTCCCCAGCCGGTCCACCGCCTGGTGGTGGAAGGTCGGCACGGTCAGCTCCGGCTCCGGCAGCAGCCCGCCCAGCAGCGTGCCCGGCACCGGCCGCACCAGGTGCCTGGCGTACCGGCCGGGCGAGCCGCCGTGCATGTCCGCCTCGACGACGTCCGGCAGGTGCTGGATCAGGGTGCCACCGCACACCACGTTGAGCACCTGCATGCCCCGGCAGATCCCCAGCAGCGGCATCCCGGCCGCCAGCGCCGAGCGCAGCAGCGCGCTCTCCCAGACGTCCCGCTCCACCGCGTCGATGTCGCTCAGCGGGTGCGGCGGCTGCCCGTAGTAGGCCGGGTCGATGTCCGGCCCGCCCGCGATGACGAGGGCGTCGAGCCGGGCCAGCACCTCCGGCGCGCGCTCGGGGGCGTCCGGCGGCAGCAGCACCGCGATCCCGCCCGAATCCTGGACGTACGCGGTGTACCGCTCGGGCACCAGGGCCACCCGACGATCCCGCCAGTCGCTCCAACTCGCGTCCACCAGATAGGTGCTGACGCCGACAATAGGCCTGCGATCCATGGCGCGCATTCTCCTCCCGCACCGCCCGATCCCTCGTCAACCTCGCACCTCGGCGCGCCACACCCGCCCGCCCTCTTCCGTGCCCTCCGCGACAGGCCGTACGGTTCGCTGTGACCGCTTGGTCTCGCTGCGTGATCGAGGAGGAGGGCGACCGCCATGTCCGACCGCACCACCGCGCCCAGCGGCGCCGGGGCCACAGCCGGCGCCACCCCCGGCACACCCGGTGCCTCCGGCACCCCGCCGCGCCGCGCCCCGCTGACCCTGGACGAACTGCGCACCCTGGTCGACGCCGGCGAGGTCCACACCGTCGCCCTCGCCTTCACCGACATGCAGGGCCGCCTCCAGGGCAAGCGCTTCGCCGCCCGCTTCTTCCTGGACGAGGTCGCCGAGCACGGCGCCGAGGCCTGCGAGTACCTGCTCGCCGTCGACGTCGAGCTGAACACCGTGGACGGCTACGCGCTCTCCTCCTGGGAGACCGGCTACGGCGACTTCGCCATGCGCCCCGACCTGTCCACCCTGCGCCTGACCCCCTGGCAGCCCGGCACCGCCCAGGTCACCGCCGACCTGGCCGGCCGCGGCGGCCACCCGGTGGCCGCCGCGCCCCGCCAGCTGCTGCGGCGCCAGATCGCCCGGCTGGCCGAGCACGGCCTGGCCGCCGACATCGGCACCGAACTGGAGTTCCTGGTCTTCCGCGACACCTACGAACAGGCCTGGCAGGGCGGCTACCGGGGCCTGACCCCGGCCAGCCTCTACAACATCGACTACTCGCTGCTCGGCACCGCCCGGGTCGAACCGCTGCTCTCCCGGATCCGCACCGAGATGGCCGGCGCCGGCCTGGTCGTGGAGTCCGCCAAGGGCGAGTGCAACCTCGGCCAGCACGAGATCGCCTTCCGCTACACCGACGCGCTCACCACCTGCGACCAGCACAGCGTCTACAAGACCGGCGCCAAGGAGATCGCCGCCCAACTCGGCTGCGCGCTCACCTTCATGGCCAAGTACGACCAGCGCGAGGGCAACAGCTGCCACATCCACCTGTCACTGCGCGACGCCGTCGGCGCCCCGGCGTTCGCCGCCGCGGACGGCCGGATGACCGACACCATGCGGCACTTCCTGGCCGGACAGCTGGCCGCGCTGCGCGAGTTCACCCTGCTCTACGCGCCGAACATCAACTCCTACAAGCGCTACCGCCCCGGCTCCTTCGCCCCGACCGCCGTCGCCTGGGGCCGGGACAATCGGACCTGCGCCTACCGGGTGGTCGGCAACGGCGCCGGGCTGCGGATGGAGAACCGGGTGCCCGGCGGCGACGTCAACCCGTACCTGGCGGTGGCCGGCATGATCGCCGCCGGACTGCACGGCATCCAGCAGAAGCTGGACCTGCCCGTTCCCTGCCTCGGCAACGCCTACGCCGCCGACGACTACGCCCGGGTGCCCGGCTCGCTGCGCGAGGCCGCCGACCTGTGGGGCGCGAGCGAACTCGCCCGCGCCGCCTTCGGGGACGACGTCGTCGAGCACTACCTGCACATGGCCCGGGTCGAACAGGCCGCCTACGACAGCGCGATCACCGACTGGGAGCGCTACCGATCCTTCGAGCGGATGTGAGCACCATCGACACGACCACCACCCTCGCCCAGGCGCATCCCGCCGCCCGCACCCTGCACAACCCCGCCACCGGTGAGGCCCTCGGCACCGTCCCCGACACCACCCCCGGGCAGCTGGACGCCGCCGTGCGGCGCGCCGTCGAGGCGCAGCGCGGCTGGGCCGCCCTCGCCCCCGGCGAACGGGCCCGGCTGCTGCGCCGCTTCGCCGACCAGGTGGAGGTGCACGTCCCCGAACTCGCCGCGCTGGAGGTCGCCGAGGCCGGCCACACCATCGGCAACGCCACCTGGGAGGCGGGCAACGTCCGCGACCTGCTGGAGTACGCGGCCGGCGGCGTGGAGCGACTGACCGGGCGGCAGATCCCGGTCGCCGGAGGGCTGGACGTCACCTTCCACGAGCCGGTCGGCGTGGTCGGGGTGATCGCGCCGTGGAACTTCCCGATGCCGATCGCCGCCTGGGGCTTCGCCCCCGCGCTGGCCGCCGGCAACGCCGTCCTGCTCAAACCCGCCGAGGCCACCCCGCTCACCGCGCTGCGACTGGCCGAACTCGCCCTCGCCGCAGGGCTTCCGGAGGGCCTGTTCCAGGTGGTGCCGGGCGCCGGTCCGGTGACCGGCCGGGCCCTGGTCGACCACCCGGCGGTGCGCGAGATCGTCTTCACCGGGTCGACCGTGGTCGGCAAGGAGGTCGCCGCCCGCTGCGCGGCCCGGGCCAAGCGGGTCACCCTCGAACTCGGCGGCAAGAGCCCCAACATCGTCTTCGCCGACGCCGACCTCGAAGGCGCCGCGGACCCGATGTCCTTCCTCGACAACAGCGGCCAGGACTGCTGCGCCCGCAGCCGGATCCTGGTCCAGCGCGAGGCCTGGGACGACTTCCTGGCGCTGCTGCTGCCCGCCGTCGAGCGGATCCGCACCGGTGACCCGGCCGACCCGCGGACCGACCTCGGCCCGCTGATCTCGGCCGCGCAGGTCCGCCGGGTGGCGTCGTTCGTGACGCCCGAACTGCCCGTGCTGGCCCGCGGCGCGGTGCCGGACGGGCCGGGCCACTGGTACCCGCCGACGGTGCTGGCGCCCACCTCGGCGGACGTCCCGGCGGTCACCGAGGAGATCTTCGGCCCGGTCGCGGTCGTCCTGCCGTTCACCGACGAGGCGGACGCGCTGCGGCTCGCCAACGCCACCCGCTACGGCCTGTCCGGCTCGATCTGGACCCGCGACCTGGGCCGGGCGCTGCGCCTGGCCCGGGGCGTCGCGGCGGGCAACCTGTCGGTCAACTCGCACGCCTCGGTGCGGTACTGGACGCCGTTCGGCGGCTTCGGCGAGTCCGGGGTCGGCCGCGAGCTGGGGCCGGAGGCGCTGGCGCACTTCACCGAGACCAAGAACGTTTTCATCCGGACCGAGGAGTAGGAGCACCCGGTGACCCACCAGTCCCACCACCCCCGCGCGTCCGAGAAGTCCGAGAAGGCCGCGCAGCCCCCGGCGCCGGTCTGCCGCCGGCTGGTCGGCCGGACGGCCGTGATCACCGGCGCGGGCAGCGGGATCGGCCTGGCCTCGGCCCGCCGGCTGGCCGCCGAGGGCGCGAAGGTGGTCTGCGCCGACATCGACGAGACCACCGGCAAGGCGGCCGCCGAGGAGGTCGGCGGCCTGTTCGTGCACACCGACGTCACCGACCCGGCGATGGTCGAGGCGCTCTTCGACGAGGCCTACGAGACCTTCGGCAGCGTGGACGTCGCCTTCAACAACGCCGGCATCTCGCCGCCGGAGGACGATTCCATCCTCACCACCGAGCTGGACGCCTGGCGCAGGGTCCAGGAGGTCAACCTGACCTCGGTCTACCTCTGCTGCAAGGCGGCGCTGCCGTACATGCGCCGCCACGGGCGCGGCTCGATCGTCAACACCGCGAGCTTCGTCGCCCGGATGGGCGCCGCCACCTCGCAGATCTCCTACACCGCCTCCAAGGGCGGCGTGCTGGCGATGTCCCGCGAGCTGGGCGTGCAGTTCGCCCGGGAGGGCATCCGGGTCAACGCGCTGTCGCCGGGGCCGGTGGACACCCCGCTGCTGCGCGAGCTGTTCGCCAAGGACCCGGAACGCGCGGCCCGCCGGCTGGTGCACATCCCGCTCGGCCGCTTCGCCCGTCCGGAGGAGATCGCCGCCGCGGTGGCCTTCCTCGCCAGCGACGACTCCTCCTTCATCACCGCGAGCGAGTTCCTGGTCGACGGCGGCATCGCCGGGGCCTATGTGACCCCGCTGTAGCGCGCCCGAGGGGCCCGGCCGCGCCTTCTCACCGTAATCTCATCGAAAAGGCCGGGAATCCGGGGTCCAGCTGATTTCGCGCTTATCCGGCTGCCCTTAGATTCTTTGTCGTGAGTGAGCAGATCCCCGCCGGGTGGTACCCGGATCCGAAGGACATCACCAGCGACCCGAGACCGCAGCGCTGGTGGGACGGCAAGGGGTGGACGGCCGACACCCGGCCCGCACCCTCGGACGCACCGCCGGCGCAGGCCCCGGCCGCCGGTGCTCCGGGGCCGGACGAGGCCGCCGGCCCCCGGGTGCTGGAGGGGGAGGTGCTGGAGGGCGGGCCGTCGGCCCGCTTCCCGGAGCCGCCGCCCTTCGGCACCGCCTACGGTTCGCCGGTGCCGCCGGCCCCGAAGCGGCGGCGCAGGCCGTCCGCGGTGGTGATCGCGGCGGCGGTGGCGGCCGTGCTCGGCCTGGGCGTCGGCTCGGGCGTCACCTACCTGGCGATGGACGACCACGACGAGCGGAACCGCACCGCGCACTCGGGCGACACCGTCCGGCCGGAGGGCGACGGCGGCTGGTTCGGCCTGCCGGGCTTCGGCGGCCCCGGCGGCAACGGCCCGGGCGGCAACGGCGGCAACGGCGGCGACGGCCCCGGTGGTAACGGCGGCAACGGCGGCCAGGGCAAGGGCGACGGCAACGGCAAGGGTGCCGTCCCCGGCAGCGACAAGGCCGTCGACATGGTGAACCGGCTGGTCCTGCCGGTCCCCTCCGGCTGGGAGGGCGGCACCACCCGCGACGGCTACGCCGCGCTCTCCGTCGGCTCCTACGAGTGCGAGGGCGGCGGCAGCTGCTCGCTCGGCGGCGCCAACACCGGCCGGATCGAGGGCGGCGGCACCGACGCGCAGGCGGCGGCCAAGGCCGACATCGAGAAGGCCGCCAAGGACTCCTACAACGAGATCGTCTCGCACGAGGAGCTGAAGTCCGAGGCGGTCAAGGTGGACGGCCGCGACGGCTACCTGGTCCGCTGGAAGGTGGACGCGGCCAAGGGCAACGACGGCTACGTGCAGACGGTGGTCTTCCCGTCCGCCGACGGCAAGTCGCTGGTCTCGGTGCACCTGGGCTTCGACATCGCGGCCAAGGCGCCGGACGTCGCGGTGATGGACACCATCGTCAAGGGCATCGACGACTACAGCGGCAGGCTGCCGGCCTTCCCTGGCGGCCCGAACGGCAACGGCAGCGGCACCGCGAACACCTGACGGGAGGCCGTTCGGCTCACGCACGGCGGCGGCCCGCCCGGCGGCGGCGCTCGGCCCGCGGCCCGAGGCCGAGCAGGGTGGGCAGGACGGGCGGACGGGTGCCGCCGTGGGGGCTGGTCACGGCTGC
>NZ_JBEOWI010000059.1:0-51183 GCF_040296005.1 Kitasatospora sp. NPDC002551
GCGGGGCCGGCCCCGGACACGACTGTCGCCCGGGGCCGGCCCCGCCGCCGCACCCGGCCCTCAGGCCGCGGCCTTGGGCTTCACGTCCACCACGCTCGCGCCGTCCGCCGCCCGCTGGACGGCCTCGACGCCCTTGTGGGCGGCGTCCTTGCTCGCGTACCCCTGGCCGGTCGCGACGATCTCGCCGTTGCCCGCCTTGAGCCGGAACCGGTACTTGCCTCCGGCGTCCTCGTACACCTCGAACTTGCCCGCCATCCGGGCCACCTCCTCGTCGACGGGACGCGCCGCGCGCCCCACCTGCACGGTGCGCCCCGACGGCACCGGAGCGCACCCGCTCGGGGTCCGCCCGGGTGACCTCCCGGCGGCCTCCCGCCGAGCGGATGCCGGGGGCGCGGCGGGCCGGTTGAATGGACGGATGGACTGCGTCTTCTGTGCGGTGGTGGCGGGCACGGAGCCCGCGCACCGGGTGCTGGACGACGAGGCGGCGGTGGCCTTCCTGGACCGCAGGCCGCTCTTCCCGGGCCATGTGCTGGTGGTGCCGCGCGCCCACCACCGCACCCTGGCGGACCTGCCGGCGGCGCAGGTCGGCCCGTTCTTCCTGCGGGTGCAGCGGGTGGCGGCGGCCGTGGAGCGCGGGCTGGGCGCGGCGGGCAGCTTCGTCGCGGCGAACAACCGGATCAGCCAGTCGGTGCCGCACCTGCACGTCCACGTGGTGCCGCGCAATCCGAAGGACGGGCTGCGCGGCTTCTTCTGGCCGCGCCGGACGTACCCCGACGAGGCGGGCGCGGCGCTGGTCGCCGAGCGGCTGCGGGCCGCGCTCGCCCCGTCCGAGGGGTAGTGCTCCGTCAGCCGACCCGGACGTCGTCCAGCACCCAGTACCAGTTGTTGCTCCCGGTGTACCGGAACCGCAGCCGCAGCCGGCCCGCGCCCGCCGGGACGGCCAGGTCGAGGCGCTGGCGGCCGTTGGTGTCGGTGGTGTAGCTCTTCACCTCGACCGGCGCGCCGCCGTCCCAGACGGCGAGCACCCGGGCGCTCTGCGCGCCCTCGGGGCGGTAGAAGGTGGTGAAGGCGACCGGAACGGTGCCGCGCCCCGCCACCGGGTACTCGGGGCTGACCAGGGTGGAGTCGTAGCCGCCCTGGAAGGCCTTGTCGGCCCACTCGTCGGAGTCGGCGACGGCGAAGACGCCCCGGGAGCGGACGTTCAGCTCGCGGTTCTGGTCGCGCTGGGTCTTGGTCCAGAACTCGTCGGTGGTGAAGGACCAGCCGCGCCACTCGCCGACGCCGCCGGTGCCCATCGCCGAGTTGTCGACCGACCAGCCGGCCGGCGGGGTGTGGGTGAAGCCGAGGACGCCGGCGGCGATGCCGGTCTCGTCGACCCGGCCGGTGAGCTGCGGGCGCAGCGCGTCGAAGGCGTCGGGGACGAGGGCCGGGATCGCCGAGCCGTTGGCGATCACGAAGGTCTGCCGCTCCTCCCAGCTGGAGCCGCCGTGGCCGCCGGTGGGGGTGTGCCCGTGGTCGGCGGCGGGGTGCTGCGGGGTCACGTCGTCCTCCTGATGCTGCGTCATGGCGCGGAAGGACCCGGGCGGGCGCGTCAGTCCGCCCCGAGGCGGGTGGTGAAGCTGAACCGGTCGCCCCGGTAGAGCGAGCGCACCCGCTCCACCGGACGGTCCTCGGTGTCCCGGGTCAGCCGGTGCAGCAGCAGCATCGGCAGCGCCGGCGGCGTACCGATCAGCAGGGCCTCGCGCGGGGTCGCCAGCACCGTCTCGATCCGCTCGTCCGCGGCGCCGAAGCCGATGCCCGCCCTCTCGGCGAGATAGGCGTACAGCGAGGAGCCCGGGTCGAACTCCGCGTCCAGCGCCGGGACCCGGCCGACCGCCAGGTAGGTGCTCTCCAGACCCACCCGCTCGCCGTCCGCGAGCAGCACCCGCTCCAGGTGCCAGACCGGATCGCCCGGGGCGATCCCCAGCTGCCCGGCCAGCTGCGGGTCGGCGCCGAGCCGCTCCAGCCCGATCAGGGTGCGCCCGGGGACCCTCCCCTGGCGCCGCACGCCCTCGGTGTAGCTGGCGAGCGAGAGCGGCTGCTCCAGCTTGGGGCCGGCCACCACGGTGCTGCGTCCGCGCCGCCGGATCCGGCCCTGGAGCAGCAGTTCGCGCAGGGCCTGGCGGAGCGTCTCGCGGGCCACCTCGAAGCGGGCCGCGAGGTCGCGCTCGGTCGGCAGCACGCCGCCCTCGCCGAGCTCGTCGAGCAGCGCCTCCAACTGGCCCTTGACGGCGTAGTACTTGGGCACCCGGCCGTGCTCCGGGATGCCGGAGCGGATCGGTGCGCCCGGCCCGGAACGGGGGGCGGGATCGGGGGTCTCGTCCACCCGGCCATCCTTCCAGATGGAGAGACCTGACCATGACACGGCCGCCGGCGCGCCGTTCGCGCCGCGCGCCGTTTGCCCGAAACCCCTTGACAGGTATAGACCACTCCGCTTGAGTCTGGGTCAGCCCCGCACCCCCACCCCGGCCGGACCGTCCCCCCACGACGTGCCGCCACCTGCGGGGCCCGGCTCCCCTGCCCCGACGTCCCTACCTCCACGACCGTGCGGCCCCACACCGCACAAGGGGTGATCAAGTGTCCACGAAACGCCTGCTCGCACTGCTCTCCGCCGTCGCCACGGCGCTGGCGGTGGTCCTGCTGCTGCCCGCGGCCAACGCCAGCGCCGCCGTCTGCGCCACGCCCTGGGCCTCCTCGGCCGTCTACACCGGCGGCGCCGCCGTCTCCTACAACGGCCACAACTGGCTCGCCAAGTGGTGGACCCAGAACGAGCCGCCGAGCACCGGCGGCTCCGGCGTCTGGTCCGACCAGGGCACCTGCGGCACCGGTCCGACGACGACCCCGACGCCGACCGTCACGCCCACCGTCACGCCGACGCCGACCGCCACCCCGAACCCGGGCGGATTCCCGGTCAGCCAGGCCCAGTTCGACCAGATGTTCCCGAACCGGAACCCCTTCTACACCTACCAGGGCCTGATCGACGCCCTCGCCGCCTACCCCGCCTTCGCGGCCACCGGCACCGACACCGTCCGCAAGCAGGAGGCCGCCGCCTTCCTCGCCAACGTCAACCACGAGACCGGCGCGCTGGTCTACGTCGTCGAGCAGAACACCGCCAACTACCCCCACTACTGCGACAGCTCGAAGTCCTACGGCTGCCCGGCCGGCCAGGCCGCGTACTACGGCCGCGGCCCGATCCAGCTGAGCTGGAACTACAACTACAAGGCCGCCGGCGACGCCCTCGGCATCGACCTGCTGCGCAACCCCAACCTGGTGCAGACCGACCCGGCCGTCGCCTGGAAGACCGCGCTCTGGTACTGGAACACCCAGAACGGCCCCGGCACCATGACCCCGCACAACGCGATCGTCAACGGCTACGGCTTCGGCGAGACCATCCGCAGCATCAACGGCTCGCTGGAGTGCAACGGCGGCAACCCCGCCCAGGTGCAGAGCCGGATCAACGCCTACCAGCGCTTCACCCAGCTGCTCGGCACCGTGCCGGGCAACAACCTGAGCTGCTGACGCGGGCACCCGACGCGACCGCGCCCCGCTCGTCCCCCGTACCTCCGGGGGACGAGCGGGCCGGCCGCGAAATCGTCGCCACGGTGGACGCCGCCGCCCCCCGCCGCTCCTAGGCTCGGGGCCATGAACGATCTTGGCAGCCTCGTCCAGCAGACCGCCGACCGCCTCGCCGGCCAACAGGTCGGCGCGGTGGTCGCCGGCCTCGCCCGCGGCGCGGTGGAGATCCGCGGCGCCGGGCGCACCGGCCCCGGCCCCACCGGCGGGGTGCCCGGTCCGGACACGATGTTCGAGATCGGCTCGGTGACCAAGGTCTTCACCTCGCTCGCCCTCGCCCGGCTGACCCTGGCGGGCACCGTCAGCCTGGACGAACCGCTCGCGGACGTCCTCGCCGACGCGCTCCCGCCCGGTGTCGCCGTCCCCGCCAAGGGGGCGCAGCCGTTCGCGCTGCGGCACCTGGCGACCCACACCTCCGGCCTGCCGCGGCTGCCCGCCGGCATGCTGCTGCCCTCCCTGCTCACCCCCAACAAGCCCGACCCGTACGCGCACTGCACCCCCGAGTGGCTGCTCGCGAGCCTCGGGCGGACCAAGGTGCGGGCCGCGCCCGGGCGCAGCTTCCGCTACTCCAACCTCGGCGCCGGACTGCTCGGCCTCGCCCTGGCGCACCGGGCGGGCCTGGAGTACGGGGAGCTGGTCCGGCGGGAGGTCTGCGAGCCGCTCGGGCTCACCGACACGGTCCTCGTGCCCGACGAGCGGCAGGCGGCGCGGCTCGCCCCGGGCCACACCGCGGGCGGCCGGCCGGTGCCGGGCTGGAACCTCGCCGGCCTCGCGGGGGCGGGCGCGCTCAAGTCCACCGCCGCCGACCTGGCCGTCCTCCTCCAGGCCCAGCTGGCGGCCGGCGACGGCGACGGCTCGCCGCTCGGACCCGCCATCGCGCTGACCCGCGAGGTGCGGCACCGGGTGAACCCGTTCGCCTGGATGCACCTCGGCTGGCTGGGCGACCGGCTGCACGCCCGCCAGGGCGGTCACCTGCGGATCTGGCACAACGGCGGGACCGGCGGCTACCGCTCGTTCACGGCCTTCGACCCGGAGAAGCAGGTCGCGGTGATCGTGCTGGCCAACGGCCGCCGCTCCGTCGACACCCCCGGCGTCCAGCTGTTGCGCGCCCTGCAGACCGCCCACGGGTAGCCGCCCGCCGCCCCGTGCGCCGCCGCCCGGGGCGGTGTGCCGCGCGGGGGTGGCGGGGCGCGTGGGAAGATGGCAGGGCTGGGTGGGCGACGAGCTCCGGGCGGTGCTGGCCATGGTGACCGAGCATGGTGAATGAGCGGCGCGAGGCCGCCGGGCCCGGACGCGCCGACGGTCCGGAGGCCCTGCTGATGGTGCCGATCGCCACCGCCCTGATCGAGGCCGACGGCCGGATCCTGCACTGGAGCAGCGACGCCGAGGCCCTGCTCGGCTACTCCGCGGAGGAGGCGATCGGCGAGCGGGCCGTACAGCTGCTGGCCTCCGACGAGCGGCGCCCCGAGGTGCTGGAGCTGTTCCAGGAGATCCTGGACGGCCGCGGCTGGTCCGGCGTCTTCCCGGTGCGCCACCGCGACGGCCACCACGTCAACCTGGAGTTCCGCACCCACCCGATCACCGGCCCGGGCGGCAGCCCGCTGGTGCTGGCGGTGGCCTCCGACGTGACGACGCTGCGCCGGATCCAGGCGGACCTGGCCGTGCTGGACGGCTTCTTCACCCAGGCCCCGGTCGGCATGAGCGTCTACGACACCCGCCTCGCCTTCGTGCGGCTCAACGCGGCGCTGGCCAGGATCAACGGGCTGTCGGTGGAGCAGCACCTCGGGCGGCGGCTGACCGAGCTGCTGCCCGGCATCAACGGCGCGGAGAGCGAGGCCGTGATGCGCCGGGTGCTGGAGACCGGCGAGCCGGTGGTGGACATCCGCTCGCACGGCCGCACACCGGGCGACCCGTCGCACGACCACGCCTGGTCGGCGTCCTACTTCCGGCTGGAGGACCAGGGCGGGCGGATCCTCGGGGTGAGCTCGACGGTCGTCGACGTCACCGAGCGCTTCCAGGCCGAGACCAGGGCCGCCCGCGCCCAGGAACGGCTCGCCCTGCTGGCCGAGGCCACGGCCTCCATCGGCACCACCCTGGACCTGCGGCAGACCGCCCGGGAGCTGGCCGACGCGATGGTGCCCAAGGTCGCCGACATCAGCGGCGTCTTCGCGCTGGAGGCGCTGGTCGCCGACCGCAACGTCGAGCCGCCGGACCCGGCCGCTCCGCTGCGGGTGCGCCGGCTGGCGCTGGCCACCGCCGACCCGCTCTACCCGGCGGAGTCGCTGCCGGTGGACACCGTCCACGAGCTGGCGCCGGACTCCCCCTACGCCCGGGCGCTGGCCACCGGACGGACGGTGGTGGTGCCGTCCTGGGAACTGCCGCCGCTGAGCGAGACGATCAGCGAGAGCCGCCGGCAGGCGTTCCTCGGCGACCGTCCGCGCTCGGTGCGGATCACCCCGCTGGTGGCGCGCGGCACCACGCTCGGCATGGTGGTCTACTCCCGGCGCGGCGAGCGGGAGTCCTTCGCCGAGGCGGACATCACGCTCGGCGACGAACTGGCCTCCCGGGCCGCGGTCGCCATCGACAACGCCCGGCTCTACCTGCGCCAGCACCGGACCGTGCTGGCCCGCCAGCAGGCGCTGCGCGAGGCGAAGGCCGCGCAGGAGCGCCTGGCGGTGGTCAACGAGGCCTCCACCCGGATCGGCACCACGCTCGACCTCGCGCAGACGGCCCAGGAGCTGGCCGAGGTGGCGACGCCGCGGCTGGCCGACACGGTGGTCGTCGAGGTCCTGGACGACCTGGTGCGCGGTGAGCGCGAGGCCCGCCCGTCGGCCGACGGTTCGGCGCTGCTGCGGCGGATGGCCTTCCACACGGCGCGGCGCTCGACGCTGCGCCCGATCGACCGGACCGGCGGGGTGCACCGCTTCGTCGCCACCACTCCCTACGCCTGGGCGCTCGCGCACCGCGCCCCGGTGCTGGTGCCGCGGATGGACGCGGCCGGGCTGGCCTGGTTCCGGGACGACCCGGTGCGCATGGCGGCGGCGCGCGAGCAGAACGTCCGCTCGTTCATGGTGGTGCCGCTGATCGCGCGCGGGTCGCCGGTCGGCGTCGCCGCGTTCTACCGGACCGTCTCGGAGCACCCGTACGAGGAGGACGACCTGGCGCTGGCCGGGGAGTTGGCGGTGCGGGCGGCCGTGTCGATCGACAACGCGCTGCTGTTCACCCGGGAGCGGGACGCCGCGGCCGCCCGGCAACGGGCGCTCGACGAGGCGTGGGCCGCGCAGCAGCGGCTGTCGCTGCTCAACGAGGCGTCCGGCCGGATCGGTACCACGCTCGATCTCCACCGCACCGCCCACGAGTTGGTCGAGGTGGTGATCCCGCGGTTCGCCGACTTCGTGACCGTCGACCTGCGCGAGACGGTGCTGGACGGCGAGGACCCGGCGCCGGTGCCGCCCGACGGCTCGGTGCTGATGCGGGCGGTGGCGGTCGGCGAACTGGACGAGCTCGGCCGGATGTCGGACGCCGCCGACGCGATCGGGGAGACCTCGCAGTCGGCGCAGGTGTACGCGCAGAGCCTGCGCACCGGCCGGTCGATCCTGGTCTCGGAGGTGGACGAGGCGGCGCTGCGGCGGATCGTGGCCTCGCCGGACCGGGTGCAGCCGAGCCTGGAAGCCGGGGTGCACTCGTACCTGATGGTGCCGCTGCTGGCGCGCGGACTGGTGCTCGGCGGCGCGGAGTTCGTCCGCAACCGCAACCCGGTGCCGTTCGGGCCGGCGGACCGCGCGCTGGCCGAGGAACTGGTCGCCCGGACCGCGCTGGCCATCGACAACGGCCGGCTCTACCGGCGGGAGCGGGAGACCGCGCTCACCCTGCAGCGCAGCCTGCTGCCGCAGGAGATCCACCGCACGCTGGGGCTGGAGATCGCCTACCGGTACCTGCCGAGCAGCGTGGTCAGCGAGGTCGGCGGCGACTGGTTCGACGTCGTGCCGCTCTCCTCCGGCCGGGTCGCCCTGGTCGTCGGCGACGTGATGGGCCACGGCATCCGGGCCGCCGCGACGATGGGCCAGCTCCGCACCGTGGCAAGGACGCTGATCACCCTGGAGATCGCCCCCGACCGGGTGCTGCAACGGCTGGACGAGGCCACCACGGCGCTCGGCGAGGGCCAGTTCGCCACCTGCATCTGCGTGGTCTACGACCCCGTCGGCCGGCGCTGCACCGCCGCCTGCGCGGGCCACCTGCCGCCGGTGGTGGCCGACACCGAGGGCAACGCCCACCTGGTCGAACTGCCGCCCGGCGCGCCGCTCGGGGTCGGCGGAGTGGCCTTCGAGAGCGTCGAGTTCACCCTCCCCGAGGAGGGCATCCTGACCGTCTACACCGACGGCCTGGTCGAGCGGCGCGGCCGCGACCTCGACGAGGGGCTGGAGCTGCTCTGCCGCACCGTCGCCGACCGGCACGGCTCGCTGGAGCAGACCTGCGACGCCGTGCTCACCGAACTCACCGGCCGCACCAGCGAGGACGACATCGCCGTCATCATGGCGCAGGCCAGACCGGCCGGTTCGGACCGGATCGCCACCCTCCCGCTCGGCGGCGACCACGCGATGGTCGCCCACTCGCGCCGCTTCACCCGGGAGACGCTCACCGGGTGGGGGCTGGAGTCCCTCGCCGACTGCGCCGAGCTGCTCACCAGCGAACTGATCACCAACGCCCTGGTGCACGCCGGATCGCCCACCCAGCTGCGGCTGTTCTGCAACCGCACGCTCACCGTGGAGGTGGCCGACCAGGACATCGCCACCCCCCGGATCCGGCGCGCCCACGAGGAGGACGAGGGCGGGCGCGGCATCCACCTGGTGAACGAGCTCGCCCACCGCTGGGGCAGCCGGCGGACGCCGGAGGGGAAGGTGGTCTGGTTCGAGCTGGAGCTGCCCCCGGGCACGGCGGGCCGCTAGCCGGGGATCACCAGGACCACCGGGGTTCACCAGGAAGCGTGGTCCGTCCAGGCCGCCAGCGTCCGGCGGCTCTCGAAGCGGCGCGGGCGGCCGGTCAGCGGGTCGGTGAACTCCAGCACCGCGGAGAGCAGCTGGAGCGGGCGGCCGAAGTCGTCCGGGGCCGGCTCCGGCAGCACCACCGGGTACACCGGGTCGCCCAGGATCGGCAGGCCCAGGCCGCTCATGTGCAGCCGCAGCTGGTGGGTGCGCCCCGTCGCCGGCCGCAGCAGGTAACGGCCCAGCCCGTCCCGCCGTTCCAGCAGCTCGATCCGGCTCTCGCTGTTCGGCGGCTCGTCGAGCTCGTGGGCGTCGATCCGCCCGCGCTCCTTGACGATGTGGCTGCGCACCGTGCGGGGCAGCTCCACCGCCGGGTCGTACGCCGCCACCGCCCGGTACTCCTTGCGGACCAGCCGGTCCCGGAACAGCGTCTGGTAGGCCCCCCGGTCCTGCGGGCGGACCACGAACATCGCCAGCCCCGCCGTCAGCCGGTCCAGCCGGTGCGCCGGGCTCAGCGCGGGCAGCTCCAGCGCGTGCCGCAGCCGGGAGAGCGCCGTCTCCACGACGTGCCGTCCGCGCGGGGTGGTGGCCAGGAAGTGCGGCTTGTCGACGACCACCAGGTGCTCGTCCCGGTGCAGCACCTCCAGCTCGAAGGGGACCGGCACCTCCGGCGGCAGCTCCCGGTGGAACCACAGGTGCGCCCCAGGCCGGAACGGCTCCGCCGGCCCGACGGCCCGCCCGTCCTCGCCGACCACCCCACCGGCCCGCAGCAGCGCGTCCACCCGCCCCGCCGCGACCGCCGGCAGCCGCTCCTCCAGATACGCCCGCACCGTCCCCCACGGCCCGCCCACCACGGGCAGCCGCAGGTGCACCGGATCCACCCCGAACCGCTGCGGAAGCGGCGAGGCCGGCGCCGTACTCCTACGTCTCATCTCGCCCGCCACCCTACGTCCTCCCGGGCGGGGCGACCGGCGCCGGGATGCCGGTGGGGTGGGTGGCGGTGGAGAGTGGACGGGGGGCGGGTTCTGCGGAGGCGAGGGCGTGGGCGTGGGTGGTGACGGGTCCGAGGGCGGTGCGGCGCCGCTGCCGCCGCTGCCCCGGCGGACGCGGCTGCTGCTGTACGGCGCGTTCCTGCTGCTCGTCGGGGCCGTGCTGGCGGACCTGTTCACCGGGCCCGGCACCACCCTCTCCCCCGTGCTCGCCGTGGCGCCCGTGCTGGTCGGGGCGACCACCCGGCGCGCCCGGGTGCCGCTGGCCACCGGGGCCGGGGCCATCGTGGTGGCCGGGCTGCTGGAGGAGGGCAACACCCACCTGCCCGGCACCGTCCACCTCGCCTCGCTGATCACCATCACCGCCGCCACCCTCGCCAGCACCGCCAACGTGGTGCTGATCGCGGCCCGGGAGCGCGAGCTGTTCCAGGTCCGGACCGTCGCCGAGGCCGCCCAGCGGGCCCTGCTGCGCCCGCCGCCCGAACGGGCCGGCCCGCTGCGGATCGCCGTGCGGTACGTCGCGGCCGCCGCCGAGGCGCGGATCGGGGGCGACCTGTACGAGGTGGCGGACACGCCCTACGGCATCCGGATCCTGCTCGGCGACGTCCAGGGCCACGGCCTGCCCGCCGTCGAGACCGCGGCGGACGTCCTCGGCGCCTTCCGTACCTCCGCCCGCACCGAGCCGGACCTCGCCCGGCTCGCCGAACGGCTCGACGCCGCGCTGGCCGGCCGCCCGGCCGACGGGCGGTTCGCGACCGCGCTGCTGCTCGGCGTGCCGCCGGACGGCGCCGCCCGGCTGGTGAACTGCGGGCACCCGCACCCGCTGCTGCGCCGCGCCGGCCGCGTCATCGAGCTCGCCCCCGCCCGGCACGCCCCGCCGCTCGGCCTGCTCGGCCTGGCCGGCGACGGCGGCTACCGGGCCGACCCCGTCGAGCCGCACGCCGGCGACCTGCTGCTGCTGTACACCGACGGGGTCTCCGAGGCCCGCAACGCGGCGGACGCCTTCTACCCCCTCCCCGCCCGCCTCCCCCTGCTGCCCGCCACCGGCCCCGAGGAACTGCTGGACGCCCTCCTCGCCGACCTCGCCGCCTGGGTCGCGCCCGCCGGTCTCGCCGACGACGCCGCCGCGCTGGCGATCCGCTGGGAGCGGTGAAGGGTGGCGGGCAAGGCCGCACCGGGCCGGTTGTCGGTGGGGCGTGCGAGGGTGGGGATGCGGTCGGTACGGGCCGGGCGCACGGGCTGTTCGAGGGGACGGTGCCATGGGGAGCAGGGCGAGCGGGGCGTTCGAGCTGACGGCGTTCGAGCCGGAGGAGACGGACGAGCAGCCGGGGGCGACGGTCGGCCGGGTGCGGATCACCAAGGAGTTCACCGGCGGCCTGACCGGGTCGAGCGTGGTGCGGATGCTGTCCGTGCTGGACGGCACGGGCGGCCCGGCGGCGTACGTGGCGGTGGAGCGGTTCACCGGCACGCTGGACGGGCGGCCGGGGTCGTTCGTGCTGCAGCACGCGGCGCCGGGCAGCCACGGCGAGCGGCTGGCGATCCGGGTGGTCGAGGGCACCGGCTCGGGCGAGCTGGCCGGGATCACCGGGGTGTTCGAGCTGGAGGTGGACGAGGAGGGGCGGCACACGTACGTGCTGGACTACGCGTTGAGCTGAGGATTCGCCCGACCGGCGTGGCACGATGATGCGATCAGTGCACGATCGGCGCCGGAGGGTGACGGATGGTCGGGGTGTCCACACGGAGCACGGCGGCGGTCCGGGGCGTCGACGCGGTGGTGCGCCGGCTGCGGGCGATCGCGGCCGGACTGCCGCCCGCCGACGGGGTGGCGGTCTTCAACCGGATGTACCTGACCGTCACGCAGACCGTCCGGTCCCGGCTGGACGGGTTCGCCGACCCGGCCGCGATGGCCGTGCTCGACACCGTGTTCGCCGGGCGCTACCTGCGGGCCGTGGACGCGGTCGCGGCGCGCCGCCGGCCGCCGGCCTGCTGGCGGCCGCTGTTCGAGCTGCGCGCGCACCCGCAGGTGCACCCGGTGCAGTTCGCGCTGGCCGGAATGAACGCCCACATCCAGCACGACCTGCCGCTCGCCGTCGTCGACACCTGCCGGCGGCTCGGGCGGGAGCCGGACCACCTCGCGGGCGACTACCGCCGGATCAACGACCTGCTGGCGGAGGTGGAGGCGGCCGTGCGGGAGCAGCTGATGCCGGGGCCGGACGCGCTGGAGCGGTTCGAGCCGCTGACCCACCGGCTCGGGGCCTGGTCGGTGGACACCGCGCGGGAGGCCGCCTGGGGTTCGACCCAGGTGCTCTGGGAGCTGCGCGGGCGGCCGTCGGCGGCCGCGGCGTTCGGCACGGCGCTGGACGGCGCGGTCGGGTTGCTCGGCCGCGCGCTGCTGCTGCCGCTCGGGCTGGGCGCGGCGCCGGCCGGCCCGCTCCCCGGGGCGAGGAGCGGGCCGGCCGGCGGACGCGGGGGTGCTCAGGACCAGCTGGAGTGCAGCGGCTTGCCCTCGGCGTAGCCGGCCGCGCTCTGGATGCCGACCACGGCCTTCTCGTGGAACTCCTCCAGGGTGGCCGCGCCCGCGTAGGTGCAGGAGCTGCGCACGCCCGCGACGATGGAGTCGATGAGGTCCTCGACGCCCGGGCGGGCCGGGTCGAGGAACATCCGGGAGTGCGAGATGCCCTCCTCGAACAGCGCCTTGCGGGCCCGGTCGTACGCGGAGTCCTGCGCGGTGCGGTTGCCCACGGCCCGCTTGGAGGCCATGCCGAAGGACTCCTTGTACTGCCGGCCGTCGGCGGTGGTCTGCAGGTCGCCCGGCGACTCGTAGGTGCCGGCGAACCAGGAGCCGATCATCACATTGGACGCGCCGGCGGCCAGCGCCATGGCGACGTCGCGCGGGTGGCGCACGCCGCCGTCGGCCCAGACGTGCTTGCCGAGCCGGCGGGCCTCGGCGGCGCACTCCAGAACGGCCGAGAACTGCGGTCGGCCGACGCCGGTCATCATCCGGGTGGTGCACATGGCGCCGGGGCCGACACCGACCTTCAGGATGTCGGCGCCCGCCTCGACCAGGTCGCGCACGCCGGCCGCCGAGACGACGTTGCCCGCGACCACCGGGACCTGCGGGTCCAGGCCGCGCACGGCCCGCAGCGCGGTGATCATCGATTCCTGGTGGCCGTGCGCGGTGTCCACCACCAGCGCGTCGGCGCCGGCCTCCAGCAGGGCCTTGGCCTTGCCCGCGACGTCGCCGTTGATGCCGACGGTGGCGGCGATCCGCAGCTTGCCGGCGGCGTCCACGGCCGGGGTGTAGAGGGTGGCGCGCAGCGCGTTCCTGCGGGTCAGGATGCCGACCAGGCGGCCGTCGCGGTCCACCACCGGGGCCAGCTTGCGGTGCCCCTCGCTCAGCTTGTCGAAGGCGTCCCGCGGGTCGATGTCCTCGTCGAGCAGCAGCAGCTCGCGGGACATCACCTCGGAGAGCGAGGTGAAGCGGTCGACGCCCTGGCAGTCGGAGTCGGTGACGACGCCGACCGGCCGGCCGTCCTCGACCACCACCAGCGCGCCGTGGGCACGCTTGGGCAGCAGCGAGAGCGCCTCGGCGACGGTGGCGCCGGGGTCCAGGGTGATGGCGGTGTCGTGCACCAGGTGGCGCTGCTTGACCCAGCCGACGACCTCGGCGATGACCTCGGTCGGGATGTCCTGCGGGATGGCGACCAGGCCGCCGCGGCGGGCGACGGTCTCGGCCATCCGGCGGCCGGCGATGGCGGTCATGTTGGCGACGACCAGCGGGATCGTGGTGCCGGTGCCGTCGTTGGAGGAGAGGTCGACCCCCTGGCGGGAGCCCACGGCGGATCGACTGGGGACCATGAAGACGTCGTCGTACGTGAGGTCGTACGAGGGCATGAGGTCGTTCAGGAAGCGCATGAAGGGGGCTCTCTGGCTGGGAGAAAATACACCTCGGGTGCGGGTGCGGCACGGCCGCAGGGCGCACTCGGGCGCCCCTGCACCCGACGTTCGATTCTCCGTGAGCCGTTCGCCAAAAGCCAGTTCGACCACGATTGCTGGCGCTGCACACAAGCCATGATCGAAGCTCCGCGCGTAGACCTGGAGGATCCTCCAAATACTCGGCTTTTCGCCCCGGCCCGGACCGCTCCCGTAGCATTCACGCGGTAAACGCGGCGAACGCCGTGATCGGCGAGGCGAGCGGGAAAGCGGCGAAGGCATGACGGCGGGCGTGGACGCGGGGCAGCGGCAGGACGGCACGGACACCGGGTCCGTCGAGGAGATCGACTACGGCCCCGGCCTCGACCCCGAGCGGCTCCGGCTCTGCCTGGAGGTGCTGGCCGAGCTCGACGAACTGCACGTCGACCACCCGGACGCGATCACCGTCCGCCAGGCCGTCGGCGGCATATTCCGGACCCTGAAGCAGCGCCGCCGCCAGGAGACCCGGGCCCGCAAGACCGCCAACGACCGCGAGGTCACCGCGCGCACCGCGACCGGCGCCCCGACCCGGATCGACGACGAGACGGCCGGCGCCTTCGGCCTGACCACCGTCACCACCACCGAGATCGCCGGGATCCTGGAGCGCCCCCGCTCCTGCTACATCTGCAAGCAGCGGTACGTCGAGGTCGACGCCTTCTACCACAACCTCTGCCAGGACTGCGCGGTCAGGAACCGGGCCCGCCGGGACGCCCGCGCCGACCTCACCGGCAAGCGCGCGCTGCTGACCGGCGGCCGGGCCAAGATCGGTATGTACATCGCGCTGATGCTGCTGCGCGACGGCGCCCACACCACCATCACCACCCGCTTCCCCAACGACGCGATCCGCCGCTTCACCGCGATGCCGGACAGCGCCGACTGGCTGCACCGGCTGAAGATCGTCGGCATCGACCTGCGCGACCCGGCCCAGGTGATGGCGCTCGCCGACGAGGTCGCCGCGGACGGCCCGCTGGACATCCTGATCAACAACGCCGCGCAGACCGTGCGCCGCCCGCCGGAGTCCTACCGCGAGCTGGTCGCCGCCGAGTCCGCGCCGCTGCCGGCCGGCGCGCTGCCGCAGTCGACCACCATCGGCCGGTTCAACAGCGGCAGCGTCGACCTGCCCGCCCTGCCACACCAGGCCTCCGGCGACGGCGAGCGGATCTCCGCCGAGGACGTCACCTCGCTCGCCCTGGTCACCGGCTCGGCGACGCCCGAGCGGATCCAGGCCGGCACCGCCATCGACGCCGGCGGCCTCGTCCCCGACCTCGCGGACACCAACAGCTGGGTGCAGACCGTCAGCGAGGTCGGCCCGGTGGAGCTGCTGGAGGTCCAGCTGTGCAACTCCACCGCGCCGTTCATCCTGATCAGCCGGCTGCGCCCGGCGATGGCCGCCTCGGCGTCGCGGCGCAAGTACGTGGTCAACGTCTCCGCGATGGAGGGCGTGTTCCAGCGCGGCTACAAGGGCGCCGGCCACCCGCACACCAACATGGCCAAGGCCGCGCTGAACATGCTCACCCGCACCAGCGCGCAGGAGATGTTCCAGACCGACGGCATCCTGATGACCGCCGTCGACACCGGCTGGATCACCGACGAGCGTCCGCACCCGGACAAGATGCGGCTGGCCGACGAGGGCTTCCACGCCCCGCTCGACCTGGTCGACGGCGCGGCCCGGGTCTACGACCCGATCGTCCGCGGCGAGCAGGGCGAGGACCTCTACGGCTGCTTCCTGAAGGACTTCGAGCGCGCCGCCTGGTAGGCCCGGCCGGGAACCGGCGGGCGAGAGGGAGGAACCGACGTGACCACCGCACCGATGCTCGGGGCCGGCGTGATCGTGCCCACCGGCGACGGCCGGGTGCTGATCGGCCGCCGCACCACCGCGGGCGAGCCGCCGACCTGGAGCCTGCCCGGCGGCAAGGTCGACCCCGGCGAGTCCTTCGAGCGGACCGCCGCGCGCGAACTGGCCGAGGAGACCGGGATCGTGCTGCCCGCCGGGGAGATGCGGGTGCTCGCGGTGCTGCTGGACCACGAGCTGGGCCGCCCCCGGCTGACCGCCGCGGTGCTCGCCCCGCCCAGTCTGGCGCCCGCCGTGGTCACCGAGCCGCACGCGTGCGGCGGTTGGGAGCGGCTGCCGCTGGACGCGCTGCCGTCGCCGATGTTCTACCCGTCCGGGCTGGTGCTCGGCGCCTGGCGGCCGGAGCTGGGCGTCGGCGCGCCGCGGCCCGGGACGCACGCGTACCCCGTCAAGGGGTGAGTCCCGCCCCGGTGTCGGGGCGGGACGCACCTCCTGCGGTCAGAACTCGCTGGTGACGGTCACCCCGCCGAAGCCCTGCTGGGCCTGGAGGCTGAAGAACACGTACCCGGCGGGCGGGTTGGTGACGGTCAGGGTCTCGGAGTTGTCCGGCCCCGCCGACCGCGTGACGTAGGCGTTGGTGTACGCCCAGCTGCCCCAGTGGTAGTAGAGGTCGGCGTTGCCGGTGCCGCCGCTGCTGGTCACCCGGATCTGCTTGGTGCCGGCCGGCACGTCGAGGTAGAAGTGCGCGTAGTTGCCGGTGGTCGCCGAGACCCCGGTGCGCACGCAGTTCTTGCCGAGCCCGCGGGTGTCGCCGCTCTCGCACGTCTTGAACTGCGGGAACTCCGGCGTGGTGGCGCAGGCGCTCAGCCAGCGGTCGAAGTCGGCGTCGTAGCGGGTGCCGATCGCGGCCGTGAGGGCGAGGGAGCCCTTCCAGTCACCGGCGCGCCACTTGGCGAGCAGGGCGTCCACGTCGCCGCGGTGCTGCTCCAGCATGTAGCGCACGGCCAGGTAGCCCCACTGGTAGACGCGGGTCTGGTCGCCGTAGGCGGTCTTGAAGAGCTCGCTCAGTCGGTAGGTGTGCCGCCCCGCCGCCTGGATCGCGGCCTGGTTGACCTGCTTGTGGTACGAGGTGGAGACGACCTCGGCGAGGCCCTCGGTCCACCAGATCAGCTTGCCCTCCCCACCCTGCCAGAAGTTGCCCCAGAGGTTGAAGCGCGCGTCGAGGTAGTGGGTGTACTCGTGGTTGAGGTTGCGGATCTCGTAGCCCCCGCCCTGCGAGGGCTCCTCGTAGGCGAGGAAGCGGGCCTGGTTGCCCGGCGCGGAGGGGTCGTCACCCTCCAGGTAGATGCCGCCGTTGTTGGTGTCGGTGTCGAAGATCACCCGGCCGAGCAGGACGTACTGGACGTCGGAGTCGAAGGCGACGACCTCCAGGGCCGTGTTGTTGTCGCCCGCGACCGGGCCCCTGTCCCGGGAGACCGCGTGGAAGAAGGATTCCTGACCGTTCAGGCTGGCGCAGGCGGTGGCCAGCTGGGCGGCCGTCAGGTCCTGGCCGAGGATGCGCAGGGTCGGGCTGCAGGTGTGCCGGACCGGCAGGTAGGCGTCCTTGAACCGCTGCGCGTCGCCGCAGGTGCCGAAGTAGCCGCAGGCGCCGTTGTCGAACTTCTGGATGGAGGCCGCGGCGGCGGCCCGCTGGGGCCAGTTCGGCCCGGTGATGCCGGCGGAGTCGACCAGGTTCTTCACCAACGGGCGGGACCGCGGGGCGATCTCCTCGAAGGCCGCGATCCGGGTCAGCTCGTCGATCGCCTGGTAGACGGTGAGGGAGTTGTTGCGGTCGGTGTCCAGCAGGTGTGACTTGGCACGCAGGATGAAGCCGTTCAGCGCCTCAAGGACGCCCGGGTCGTCCAGGACGGCCTTCTTGAAGTCCGCGTCCTTGTCGTAGACGCCCCGGTGCAGCACCTTGGCGAGCGGGTTGACCGCCCGCAGCAGGTTGGCCTTGTCCCAGGTCTCCGGCTGGTAGGCGTTCAGGACCTGCTTGACGACGTCGACGTAGTCACCGGGCTTGCGGGGCACGTCGGCCAGCACCGTCGCGTGCTCCAGCGGAACGGCGTTGGCCGTGGTGGCGTCGAGCGCGTGGGGGTTGGCGAAGAAGGTGTGGACGGCCGTCTTGATCTCGTCCGGCAGCTTGCCGTAGGGGCCGACCAGCTCCTTGTTGTCCCACTGCACCGCGTAGCCGGCCTGCACGTAGTACATCAGCTGCGAGATCGCGTCACTGTCGTTGCCCTGGTAGGTGCGGGCGCTCTCGCGCAGTGCGTCGATGACGGTGAGCATCTGGGACTCGCGGAAGGCCCCGGCCGCGTACTCGGTCGGGATCCGGAACAGCCCGTCGACGCAGTCGTGGCTCGCCGCCTTGACGAGGCGGACCAGGGCCGCGCCGGTCCGGGAGAAGGACGCCGGGTTGCAGGCGGCGGCGTCCTCGGCCTCCGTGTCCGGGCCGAGCGTCCTGGCGGAGGGCGTGGGGGCCTCGGCCGGGGCGGAGTCGGAGTCCTGGAAAGCACGCAGCTCGGGAGCGCTGTTCTCCGGCTCCGGCGTCGCGCCGTGGTCGTGCGTCGACAGTTCGCTGTCGGCGCCGGGCGGGGGGAGTTCGCCGCGATCGGCCGGGGCGGTGGAGGGGGGCGCTGCGACGGGGGCGGCCTGGCTCCGCGGGGTGAACAGGCCGATCGTCAGGAGACAGGAGAGAGCGAGGATCAGAAGTCTTGCGAGGTGCGGGAGTCGTAACACGCGTGCGGTTCTCACGTGGGGGCCTCCGGGCCTGGTTCGGCCGCATTGGGGTACGGCCGGTGGGGGTGAGGACCGGGGGCGACGGGGGGTCAATTGCTGTTCCGTCGCACGGTGGGGAGATGTGAGTACCATTACACATGTCACATAGCTTTCGAAAGTCCTTTTCACCTCCTCCCCATTGGCTCCGCAAGGGAGCCGGAGCGTCAATGGCGAACTGTCCGGACAAGTGTGATGAAGGGCGATCCGCCGGAATTCGGGCCGGACGCGCGCGAACCCCGCCGCTCGGGGACGGGGTTCGCGCGGACGGGCCGTCACCGGCCCCGAAGGGTCGGCCGTCAGCTCGGCCGTGAGCTCGGCCGTGAGGTCAGCCGTTGCGGGCCGCCTCCGGGCCGGTGATCCGCCTGAGCAGCGGCAGCGTGGAGGCGATGATGCCGAGCGACACCGCGAGCCCGAGCAGCACCAGCCCGAAGTACACCGCGCCCGGCGGGACCAGGTCGTAGTCCATCTGCGACTTGAGGAACATCGCCGCCGCGCCGAAGCCCGTCCCGGTCGCGATCGCGGCCACCACCAGCAGCGGCAGCGCGCTCTCCAGTGCGATCACCCGGCGCAGCAGGCCCAGCGGCGCCCCGGTGAGCCGGAGCATCGCGAACGGCCGGCGCCGGTCGGAGAGGCCGGCCATCACGCTGACCGCGAGGCTGCAGCCGGCGATCGGCAGGGTGGTGAGCAGGACGACGTCGGCCAGCTGCCGCCAGCCGGCGAGCATCTGCTGCTGCGCGGAGCCCCAGTCCCCGACCATCCGGGCGTGCTGCTCCGGGAAGGACCGGCTCAGCAGGGCGCGTACCCGCTCCATCGCGGCCGGCGAACCGTCGGTCGTCACATAGAGCGACTGCACCGGCAGGCGGGCGGCGGCCTCGGCGGTGATCGGCGCGGTCGGCCACTCGGTGGACTGCTGGGATTCGAGGCTCAGGAAGCCGTACGGCTCGACGGCCGCCACCTCGGCGCCGGGGGCGCAGTGGCCGACCACCGGGACCTGCGCGAGGTCCGAGCAGAGCGCCAGCACGGGCACCGCCCAGTCTGCCGGTACGGAGGGGTCGCGGGCCAGGCCGTCCGGGTTGGCGTGGACGACCGCCAGGCCCTGGAAGCCCGGGACGGCCCTCACTTCGGCCAGGACCCGCTCCGGCACGGCGGCGGCCATCGGCGGCTCGCCGGCCAGAGCGCCGTGCTCCACCGCGACCCGGGTCTGCGGGTCGCCGGCGAGCACGCCCCGGTTGTGGTCGATGGTGCCGATGATGGCGACCGTCGCGGTGGTGACGAACAGCGCCAGGATCAGGCCGGCCACCGAGCGGAACCCCGCCTTCGGGTCGTCCGCCAGCCTCCGGACCGCGATCAGGGTGGCCGGGCGGCTGGTCCGGGCGGCGACCGCGCGGGCGGCCGCCATGGTCAGCCAGGGACCGGCCACCACCAGGCCGAGCATGATCACCAGGAAGCCGGTCAGGTAGGCGGCGGTCTGCCCGTTGGTGGTCGCGGGGCGGCGCCCGACGAACCAGGCGAGCTCGGCGAGTCCCGCCAGCAGCGGCGCCACCCGCCAGGCGGTCGGCGGCTTGGGGGTGGCCCGGCGGCTGACGCCGAGCGGGGAGACGGTCACCCGGCGCAGCGCGAGCCGGGCGGCCACCGCGGCCGCCAGCGGGACGCCGAGCAGCACGGCCAGGGCCTGCGGCGCGGTGACGGTGAGATCCTCGACGAAGAAGCGCTCCCCGGTGAACGGGACGGTCGCCACCAGTGGGCGCAGCGCCAGGAACAGCCCGAAGCCGAGGACGGTGCCGGCGACGGCGGCCAGGGTGGACTCGGCGGCCGCGATCACGGTGATCTGCCGGGGCGTCGCCCCGACCAGGCGCATCGCGGCGTAGCGCTGCTCGCGGGTGGCGGCGGAGAGTCGGGTGGCGGTGCCGATGAAGATCACCACGGGGAAGAGCAGAGCCCCCGCGACCACCGAGAGGATCAGGGTCATGGCGTCGCCTCGGGTGCCGGTGGCCAGGCAGTCGCTCCGGCAGTCCGCCGGGAGTTCGGTGGCGATGGCGGTGATCCGGTGGGCACCCGGCCGGGCCGCGAGGGCCGCCGGATCCTGGCCGACGACCAGGACCAGGGAGTCCGGGGAGGCGAGCGCGGCGTCGCCGATCTCGCCGGTGAGCCGGCCGGGGAAACGGTCGGCCAGTTGGTCGGCCGGCCGCTCGCGGATCAGCTCGGCGAGGGCGGGCGAGGCGTAGTACTCGCCCGCCGAGGGCAGTTTCGCCAGGCCCGGCGGGACGGGCGAGGTCGGCCCGGTGGCGGCGACCTCGATGAACAGGAGGCGCTTGCCGTCGTAGAACTCCGGGCTGTTGTCGCGCCACCAGAGCAGGTCGACGTCGGCGGTCTCGGTGCGGCTCTTCGCCCCGCTGTTGGCCCAGAGCATCCGTTCGTTGGTGGCGCCGACGGCGTTGACGGCGGCGAGCGTGGAGAGCAGCAGGCCGACCCCGACGGCCGCGGCGGCGGCGACGGTGAGCAGCCGGACGACGGCCTGGCGGCCGCCGCTGACGGCGAGGCGCAGGGCGAAGGCGATCACGAGGCGACCCGTTCCGCCGCCGGGCCGCCGGGGGCGTAGCCGGTGGAGAGCGAGCGGGCCCGGCCGTCGCGGACGATGGCCTCGCGGTCGGCGTAGGCGGCGACCCGGGGCTCGTGGGTGACCAGGACGACGGTGGTGCCCTGGTCTCGGGCGGCGGCGACCATCAGGGCCATCACCTGCTCGCCGGTGAGCGAGTCCAGCGCGCCGGTCGGCTCGTCGGCGAACAGCACCCGGGGGCGGGTCACCAGGCCGCGGGCGAGCGCGACCCGCTGGGCCTGTCCGCCCGACAGCTCGCCGGAGCGGCGCCGCTCCAGGCCGTCGAGGCCGAGCCGGGCGAACCACGGGCGGGCGTCGGCGAGGGCGGCGGACCGGCGGACGCCGGAGAGCAGCAGCGGCAGGGCGATGTTCTCCTCGGCCGTCAGTTCCGGGACGAGCTGGCCGAACTGGAACACGAAGCCGAAGCTGTCACGCCGTAAGGCGCTGCGCCGGTTCTCGTCGAGGTTGTCGATCCGCCGGCCCTCGAAGAGCACCTCGCCCGCGTCCGGGACCAGGATGCCGGCCAGGCAGTGCAGCAGGGTGGACTTGCCGGAGCCGCTGGCGCCCATCACGGCGAGCACCTCGCCGGCCTCGGCGGCCAGGCTGGCGCCGCGCAGGGCCGGGGTCTCGCCGAAGGAGAGTTCGACGTCGCGGGCTTCGATCAGGGGGGTCATGCGCGCACCTCCGCGGCAAGGGCGTCCAGGCGGGCGGTGGTCAGGTCGATCCACCGCAGGTCCGCCTCCAGATGGAAGAGGCCGTGGTCGGCGAGCAGGGCGTCGACCAGCGGGCCGGTGCGGCGCAGCTCGGTGAGCTCGCGCATCCGTTGCAGGTGGGCGGCGCGCTGGGTGTCGAGGTAGGCCTCGGCGTCGCGGCCGAGCAGCAGGGCCAGCACGACCTTGGTGAAGAGCACGGACTGCAGGGTGGGTTCGGGCGCGACGGGCTCGGCGAGCCAGTGCTCGAACTCGGTCACGCCGGCCTCGGTGATGACGTAGCGCTTGCGCTCGGGCCCGTCGCCGGGCTCGGCCTCGCCGGGCACGACCTTGCCGTCGCGCGCCAGGCGGCCGAGGGTGGCGTAGACCTGACCGTACGGCAGGGGTTTGCCGCGGCCGAAGAAGGTGTCGTAGTCGCGCTTGAGGTCGTAGCCGTGGCTCGGCTCGCGCTCCAGCAGCCCGAGAAGGGTCAGGGGAACACTCATGGGGAGGACACTACACCAGAGGTATACATCGAGTGTATAGCTGGCGAGAATACGGCCCTGACCTGGTGAAACGCGATGTCGATCAGTGGATCGGGAGCCGGATGAGCAATCGCCGCGAGCGGGAGGCGGCCCCAACCCCGCCCCCCGCTCTGCACGGCGGCCCGGCGAGCCCCCACAGCGGGCCGGGCCTCCGCGTCCCCGGCACGAGAACGCGGCCGGAGCCCAGCCTGCCCCCTCGCCCCCCGTCCCGCCGAGGGCCGAACGTCCCGGTCCCGGCCTGCCGTTAGGGGCTTAGGGCCCGCCTCCCGGCTACCCGCCGGGCTCTTGTGCGAGGGGCCGGTGCCGGGAGAGATTGGAATCCGACGGGGCCGAAGCACGCCAACAGCCGTGAGGAGCACGCATCGTGTCCAGCTCACCCCGCTCGGCCCGCACCGCGTCCCTGCCCCGGCGCACCGGCCGCCGGCTGCGCCGCGCCCTCGGCAGCCGCCGCACCGTCCAGCGCCACGAACCGCTCGCCCGCCCCGTCGACCGGGCCCGCAGCCGGGCCTGGCTGGTCGCCGGGCTCGCCCTGCTCGTCGGCCTGGCCGGCGTGGTCACCGCCGCCGTCCTCGGCTACCGCGCGGCCGGGCGCACCGCCGAGGCCGAACGCGGCCGGCTGCACCGCACCGAGGCGCTCGTCCTCGGCAAGCTGCGCACCGAGGAGACCGGTGCCGGCCGCTGGAGCGGCGGCTACGAGAAGCGCACCGACACCTCGGTGTCCTGGACGACGCCCGACGGCGCCGCCCGTACCGGTACCGTCGAGGCGCCGCGCAGCACCGCCAGCGGCTCCACCATCGTCCTGTGGGTCGACGACGACGGCCGGCCCGCCACCGCTCCGGCCACCCGGATCGGCCTGGCCGTGGGCGCGGTCTGCACCGGGCTGGCCGGTTCGGCCACCCTGACCGCGCTGATCGGCGGCGCGCTCGCGCTGCGGCTGCGGGTGCTCGACCGGCGCGCGGACCGCGACTGGGAACGTTCCTGGGCGCGCTGGGAGCCGCGCTGGTCGGGGCGGGGGCGGGCCAGCCAGCCGCAGGACGACTGAACGTCCGATGATCCGAGGAGCACCGTTGTTCACCACCGACCGCCTGACCACCCGCCTCTGGGAGCACACCGACGCGGAGCGCGCGTACGACCTGTACTCGCGCTGGGAGGTCGCCCGGTGGCTGGGCGCCACGCCGCGGGCGCTGGCGTCGCCCGACGAGGTGCCGGCCATGATCGACCGCTGGCGCGGGCGCTCGGCCGACCCCCGGTACGGCGTCTGGGCGCTGGAGCGGCGGGACACCGGCGTGGTGGTCGGCTCGGTGATGCTCCTCCCGCTGCCGGACGAGGACGGCACCGGGAACGGCGAGGTCGAGGTCGGCTGGCACCTCCACCCCGACTCCTGGGGTCACGGCTACGCCACCGAGGCCGCCCGCGCCGCCCTCGCCAAGGGCTTCGCCGACGGCCTCACCGAGATCTACGCCGTCGTCCGCCCCGACAACACCCGCTCCGCCGCCGTCTGCCACCGCCTCGGCATGACCCCGCAGGGCCGCACCACCCGCTGGTACGGCAGCGAGTTCGACTCCTTCCGCACCACCCACCCCTGACGCCCCGCCCACCCGCACCTGGGGCAGGAAGTCGGCCCGGCCGACTTCCTGCCCCACACCTCACGCACGCCCACCCGCCCCGCCCCCAGCGAATATGTAGACCGGTCCACAGATTCCCCAGCCCCGGGCGCGCACCTCGGAGTGGAAAGTCGGACAGGCCGACTTCCCACTCCACCCCCACCCACACCCGCTCCGCCTGGCCAGCGAATATGTAGACCAGTCCACAGATTCCCCAGCCTCGGCAGGCGCCTTGGAGTGGAAAGTCGGACAGGCCGACTTTCCACTCCAAGGGGCGCGGCAATGGTCAGTAGACCGGTCTACATATTTGGCTGGGGCACAGCGGGGCTCAGGGGTTGGGCCAGGGGGTGGTGGGGTGGCGGGAGGCGTGGTGGGTGAGGGCGGCGACGGTGAGGAGGAGGGCGAGGGCGGTGGCGAGGGCGACCGGAACGGTGGCGTGGAGCACGAGGAAGGCGCCGAGCAGGGCGCCCGCGAACATCCAGGCGGCGGAGGCGAGCCGGCGGGCGCCGGTGCGGTCGGCGGCCAGGGCGGTGAGCGTCATGGTCAGCACGGTGGTCGTCAGGTCCGGCACCTTGAGCGCGCGGACAACCGCGTTCTGCAGGCCCATCGCGGCACCCAGCACGCCGATCAGCGGGTACCGCACCGGATCGGCGGTGTGGCCGAAGGCCGCCGCGAAGGCGGTGCACGCGGCGAGCAGCACCGACTGCACGCCCGCCGTGGCGACCAGCAGCCGCCCGCGGTGGCCGGGCCGGCGTTCGGCGAGCCGGCCACCCGCCAGCGCGCCCGCCAGGAAGGCGGCGAGGGCGGTGAGCGAGGCCGTCGCGGACAGGCCCGGCGCCCCGGCCAGGGCGAAGCCGAGGAAGACCACGTTGCCGGTCATGTTGGCGACGAAGACGTGCCCGAGCGCGAGGTAGCTCACCGCGTCGACCAGCCCGGTCACCACCGTCAGCACCAGCAGCATCGGCACCAGCGGACCGTGCCGGGGGTCGCCGCGCATCCACGTCCTCCTCGCCGGCCGGCTGCTCCTCCGGCAGCCTAACGGGGCCGGCGAGGAAGGGAGCGCGGACGAACGGTCAGACGGCGAGCGCCGGGCGGTGGTGGTCCAGCCAGAGGGCGAGGTCCACGACCCGCTCCAGTCGCAGCCGGTGGCCCCACTCCAGCTGGTCGGCCGGCGTGTCCAGGCTGCTCTTGATCACCGTCTCGTCGGCGATGTCCCGCACGTGCGGCGCGTCCAGCGCCTCGCGCGCGAGCCGCTGCAGACCGCTGTTGTAGTCGGCGTGGTGGGTGGCCGGGTAGTGGTTCTTCGGCCGCCAGAGCACCGAGTCCGGGGCGATGCCCTGCCCGGCCGCGCGCAGCAGGCTCTTCTCCCGGCCGTCGTAGTTCTTCATCGCCCACGGCGTGCTGAACGCGTACTCGACCAGCCGGTGGTCGCAGTACGGCACCCGCACCTCCAGGCCCTGGG
Source organism: Kitasatospora sp. NPDC002551 (assembly GCF_040296005.1). Classification (NCBI taxonomy): domain Bacteria; kingdom Bacillati; phylum Actinomycetota; class Actinomycetes; order Kitasatosporales; family Streptomycetaceae; genus Kitasatospora; species Kitasatospora sp. NPDC002551. The sequence continues at coordinate 25,061 of NZ_JBEOWI010000059.1, forward strand.
CCATCGACAGCCGGTCCTTGCGGTGCAGCAGCTGGCGCAGCCAGCGGGTCAGCGACAGGTGCTGCATCTCGCGCTGCCGGTGCTCGGCCGGGCTCTCGCCCTCGACGTGCGGGACGGCGGCCAGCGAGGCGGCGTAGGTGTCGTCGCGGAACTCGCCGATCCGCAGGTGGGCGGCGAGTTCCGGGTTGATCGGCATGGCCGCCTCGTCCCCGGTGACGAGCAGCCAGGGGAAGGTCCGCGCGGCCAGCGCCTTGGGGTTGTGGAACCACGGGTAGCCGCCGAACACCTCGTCGGCCGCCTCGCCGGAGAGCGCGACCGTCGAGTGCTTGCGGATCTCGCCGAACAGCAGGTAGAGCGAGGTGTCCATGTCGCCGACGCCGATCGGCGAGTCCCGGGAGACGACGACGGCCCGCCGGTTCTCCAGGTCCAGCAGGGTGCGCGGGTCGAGCACCACGGTGGAGTGCTCGCTGCCGATGAACGCCCCGGCCTCGGCGGCGTACGGGGTGTCGTGGCCGGTGCGCAGCACGTCGCCGGTGAACTGCTCGGCCTGGTCGCTGTAGTCGACGGCGTAGGAGCGCAGCTTGGCCTGCGGGCCCTCCTGGACGCGCAGTTCGTCGGCGACCAGGGCGGTCACGATGGTGGAGTCCAGGCCCCCGGAGAGCAGGCTGCAGAGCGGGACGTCCGCCTCCAGCTGGGCGCGGGCCGCGCGGTTGACCAGCTCGCCGATCCGCTCCTTGGTGGCGTCCAGGTCGTCGGTGTGCGGGCGCGCGGTGAGCTCCCAGTAGCGGCGCTCGCGCACGCCCGAGCGGTCGAGGACGAGCAGCCCGCCGGGGTGGACCTCGCGGACCCCGGACCAGACCGTGGGGCCGGTGTTGAAGAGCAGGCTGTAGGCCTCGCGCAGGCCGTCGGCGTCGACGGTGGGAGTGACCCCGGGGTGGGCGAACAGCGCCTTGGGCTCGGAGCCGAAGACCAGGCCGCCGTCGACCTCGGCCCAGAACAGCGGCTTGACGCCGAGCCGGTCGCGGACCAGCAGCAGCCGCTGCTCGCGCTCGTCCCAGACGGCGAAGGCGTACATGCCCTCCAGCCGGTCGACCAGGGCGTCGCCCCACTCCTGGTAGGCGCGGAGCACCACCTCGGTGTCGCTGCGGGTCTCGAAGCGGTGGCCCCGGGCGCGCAGTTCGGTGCGCAGCGCGTGGTGGTTGTAGACCTCGCCGCTGTAGGTGAGCACGGCGGCCGGCTCCTCGGGGCGGTCGGCCATGGGCTGGGCGCCGCCCTCGATGTCGATGACGGCGAGGCGCCGGTGGCCGAGGGCGGCGTGACGGCCGAGCCAGACACCGCCGGCGTCGGGGCCCCGCAGGGTCATGGTGGCGGTCATCGCCTCGATGACGGGGGCGCTGTGGCGGACGTCCTGGTGGAAGGACACCCAGCCGGTGATTCCGCACATGCGCGAGCACTCCTTGGACGAGCTGACAATCGGATCCGGCCCACCAGTCGGACAAGCGGGGGCGGTGGTTCCACGGATTCGGACACTTTTCCGGCCACGCCCCGGCGCCCGCCCACCTGCGCGTCCGCACGGCGGCGGCCGTACGATGGGCGGCGACCACGACAGCGGGACAGCGGAACAGCAGGACCAGAACAGCGGGACGGCAGAGGAGCGGACGGGTGCTGCGCGGATTCGGCGATCTGGAGGCCGAGATCATGGACCGGCTCTGGTCCTGGGCCCGCCCCGCCACCGTCCGCGAGGTCGTCGACGACCTGCAGCGCGAGCGCCCGGTCGCGTACACCACCGTCAACACGGTCGCCGACATCCTGCACACCAAGGGCTGGCTGCGCCGCGAGAAGGTCGGCCGCGCCTGGGTCTACGAGCCGACCTGCACCCGCGAGTCGTACACCGCGCAGCTGATGCACCAGGCGCTGGAGACCACCTCGGACCGGGCCGGGGCGCTGCTGCACTTCGTCGACCGGATCAGCGGCGACGAGGCGACGGCGCTGCTCGCCGCCCTGGAGCAGGTCAAGGCCCGGGACGACGCCCCGTGACCCTGCTCCTGCTCGCGCTCCACCTGGTCCTGGTCGGCTTCCTGCTCCCCCGCCGGCTGGCCGGCTCGCGTCGGCTCCAGGCCCGGCCGGTCCTCGGCAGCGCCGTCTGGCTGGCGCTGATGGCCTCCTTCGGCACCGGTCTGCTGCTGGCCGCGCACCATCTGCTCGCCCCGCTCGGACACGAGCCGGCCGGGCTGGTCGGCCTGCTGCCGCACATCGAACCGCCCACCGCCGCACCGCACGCGCACGACTGGTGGGTGCCGGCCGCGGCCGTCGGGGCGGTCGCGGCGGTGGCGGCGGCGCTGGCGGGGCGGGCCGCGCGGGCCCGGCGGCGGCACCGGACGGCGCTGGACCTGGTGGCCGCCCGGGATCCGGGGAGCCCCCTGCTGGTGCTGGACGACCCGCGGCCCGCCGTCTACTGCCTGCCCGGCCGCCGGGCCCGGGTGGTGGCCACCCGCGGCGCCCTGGACCTGCTGGACGAGCGCCGGCTCGCCGCGGCCGTCGCCCACGAGCACGGTCATCTGCGGGGCCGTCACCACCTGGTGCTGCTCGCCGCGGACACCTTCGCGCTGCTGCTCGGCCGCCGGCTGCCGCTGGCCCGCCTCGGGCGGGCGGAGGTCGCGCTGCTGCTGGAGATGGCGGCCGACGACGCCGCGCTCGCCCGGGTGACGCGCACCGACCTGGCCGGCGCCCTGTGCGCGCTGGCGACCGCCGACGCCACCGCCCCCGGACCGGGCACGCTCGCCGCCACGTCCACCGGCGTGCTCGCCCGCGTCCAGCGCCTCGCGCGCACCCCCGCGCCCCCGGCGCGCGCCTACCGGCTGGCCGCCCTCGCCACCCCGCTGCTCCCCTACCTGCTCGCCTGCGCCCCGCATCCGTAGCACGCCCCGGCGTTTCGGCGTCCCTGTGTTTCGGCGTCCCGGTGTCCCCGTGCCCCGCCGCTTCGGCGTTTCGGCGGCGCTCGGCCGGAGCGCTCCCGGGAGGATCGGACCCACCGCCCGCCACACCCGCCGGAGCCCCGGATGCGCCTGCTGATCACCTCCGACACCCATGTCCCGCCGCGCGCACGGCAGTTGCCCGCGCCGCTGCTCGCCGCCGCGGAGGAGGCCGAGGTGGTGTTCCACGCCGGAGACTGGGTCGACACCGCCACCCTGGACCTGCTGCTGGCGCGGTCCGCGCGGCTGGTCGCCGTCCACGGCAACAACGACGGACCGGCGCTGCGCGAGCGCCTCCCCGAGGTCGCACGGGTGGAACTCCAGGGCCTGCGCTTCGCCGTGGTGCACGAGAGCGGCCCGGCCCGGGGCCGCGAGGAGCGGTGCGAGGCGCGCTTCCCCGACACCGACGTGCTGGTCTTCGGCCACAGCCACATCCCCTGGGACAGCACCGCACCCGGCGGCCTTCGGCTGCTCAATCCCGGATCGCCCACCGACCGCCGCCGCCAGCCGTTCGCCACGTACCTGACCGCCCGGGTGGACGACGGCCGCCTCACCGACGTCCGGCTCCACCGTCTGCCGCCCCGCTCCTGACCGCGGACGGGAAGCACGGACGGTCTTGCCGTCCGGCCCGGCCGCGTGATCGAATCGCCCGAGCATCGCGTGCCGGTGGCGGACCGCGCCAGGCATGGAGGTGCGGAACCGAAGGGACGGCCGATCATGGCTTCCCCCGTCGGCGACCGCGCGGTCGCCCTCAGTCTCCAGCTCTCCCGGACCCACCGGGACCTGCTCCGCCGGATCGACGACCTCAGGTCCGGCGACGACCCCGGCACCCTTCTGCCGGACGACGACCCGCTCGCCGCCCACTGCCTGGCCTTCTGCGACGCCCTGACGTCCCATCACCAGGGCGAGGACGACGGCCTGTTCGCCCAACTGCTGCGCGAACGCCCCGCTCTCGCGCCGACGATCGCCAAGCTCGTCGAGGACCACGAGCTGATCTCCTCGATCCTGTCGAGGGTGCGCGACCTCGCGCTGCGGTCCGCGAGGACGGACGCCACCGAGCGCAAGGCGATCCGGGGCGAACTCGACGGCCTCTCGGCGATCATGCACTCCCACTTCCGGTACGAGGAACGGACGATCAGCGCGGCCCTCGACGCCACGTCGCCGGTCGGCGACTGGCCCGACACGGTCTTCCACCCCGACGGACCCGGACGTCCGGCCGTCTGACCCCGGCCGCGCCCGCTCCCGCGGTCCCGCCGCCCGGCACGGCTCGGCGCCCACGCGCAGGCGTGGACGCCGGCCGCCCGGGCAGCCGCCCGGCATGGACGTGACGCACCCGACCCGGCCACGCGCCGGAGGACCCACCCCCGCGCCCGGGGACACCCGGCCGGACCGCCGGTGGCTCGGGATCCACCTCAGCGACCACCTGGCCGGAGCCACGGCCGGCCTGGCGCTCTCCCGCCGGGCCGGCCGGGCCCACCGGAAGGACCCGCTCGGCCCCGGCCTGCGCCGGCTCTCCCAGGAGATCGCCGAGGACCGCGGGGCCCTGCTCTCCCTGATCCGGCGGCTCGACCTGCCGGTGCGGCGACACAAGGCCGCCGCCGCCTGGCTCGGCGAGAAGGCCGCCCGCCTCAAGCCCAACGGCCGCCTGCTGAACCGCTCGCCGCTCAGCGACGTCCTGGAACTGGAAGCGCTCGCCCTGGGGATCCGGGGCGAGGCGATGCTCCGGCGGACCCTGCTGCAGATCGCCGACCGCCACCCCGCCCCGCTCGACCCCGGCCGCCTCGAACGCCTCGCCGATCGCGCCGACCGCCAGGCCGGCGAGGTCGACACCCTGCGCGCCGCCGTCGCCAGGGAGGTCCTCGCCTGACCCGCCACGGCCGTCCGCCCGTGGATCAGGGGCGGACGGCGCCGACGTAGGGCATCGCGTCGATGGGCAGGACCTCGACGTTCTTGCCGGTGCGCGGGGCGTGGATCATCTTGCCCTCGCCGATGTAGAGGCCGACGTGGTGCAGGTCGGCGTAGAAGAAGACCAGGTCGCCCGGCTGCAGGTCGGCGCGGGCGATCCGGGCGCCGGCCTTCCACTGGTCCTGCGAGACGCGCGGGAGCTTGACGCCCGCCGCGCGGTAGGCGGCGCCGGTCAGGCCGGAGCAGTCGTAGCCGGACGGGCCGGTGGCGCCCCAGACGTAGGGCTTGCCGAGCTGGGCGTAGGCGAACTGGACGATGGTGGCGGCCCGCCCGGTGGCGGGGCCGGCGTAGGCGGGGCGCTCGGCGGCGGAGCGGGAGGCGCGGGTGGCGGCGGCCTCCTGGGCGTTGACCTTGGCGCGGTCGGCGGCGCTCAGCTTGTTGAGCAGCGCCTGCGCCTTGGCCAGCTTCTCCTGGATCGTCTTCTTCTCCGCCGCCAGGGCGGTGCCGGCCCCGTCCAGCTGGGCGAGGGTGGCGGTGGCCTCGGCGCGGTCCTGGTCCAGCCGGCGCTGCTCGTCCAGGGCCCGGCGCAGCAGCGCCGCCTGGGAGTCGACGACCTGGTTCTGGGCGGAGGCCCGGGCCAGGTAGCCGCCCGGGTCGGAGTCGAGCATCAGCTGCACGGACGGGTCGATGCCACCGTTGCGGTACTGCTCGGCCGCGATGCCGCCGAGCTGGGTGCGCAGTTCGTTCATCGCCTCCTGGCCGCGGGCCACCTTCTCCTGGATCCGGTTGGCATCGCCCTGGAGCGTCCGCTGCTTCTCCTGGAAGCCGTTGTAGCGCTCGATCGACTGCTCGGCCTCCTCGTTCAGCTGGTCGACCTGCTCCTTGACGGCGGCGAGACCGGGCGTCGGCTCGGCCTGGGCGGGGCCCGCGGTGAGGACGACGCCGCCGGCCATCGCGGTGGTGACGACCGCCAGGCGGGCCCGGCTCGGCGGGCTGGGCTTGCGGCGCTTTCCCATGACGGCTGACTCCTCGGGGCAGGACGGGACAGGACGGGACACGGTGGAACGGGGCGGGACGGGACACGGCGGGGCACGGCGGGGCACGGCGGAGCGGGGGAGCGGGGGAGGGAACGCGGGCAGGGGCGATTCCGGGGGGAGCGTCACCCTCCGCCCGCGTTCTACGAAGTAAGTTAATAGATGATGCCCGCCGTTCCGCAAGCCGCCCATCGCACGACCACGCCGCATCCACTGTGCGACCACCCCGCGACCACTTCCGGGCCACGCCACAGCCACGCCACAGCCACCGCGCACCCACCCCGCAGCCCCCGCCCGGCACCGGTAGTGCAACAGAGTGCAGAGCGAGGGCAAGGTCACACCCTCCGCCTCTCCTGCACCGCCGCGAACGGGCGCTAACCTGCGGGGCATGACGGTCCCGCCCGAAGGGCTTCCCCTGGCCGCCGAGTTCCCGGCCGCCCACCGCGAGCAGTGGCAGACCCTCGTCGAGGGTGTGCTCCGCAAGTCGGGGGCGCAGCCCGAGGACGGCGCCGCGGCCGAGCACGCGCTCAGCACCGCGCTCCAGGACGGGCTGCGCGCCCGCCCGCTGTACACCGCCGAGGACGCCCCGGCCGGCCCGGGCTTCCCCGGCTTCCCGCCGTTCGTCCGCGGCGCCCGCCCGCAGGGCGCCTCGGTCGCGGGCTGGGACGTCCGCCAGCGGCACGGCGACCCCGATCCCCGGCGCACCAACGAGGCGGTGCTGGCCGACCTGGAGCACGGCGGCGGCTCGCTCTGGCTGCAGCTGGGCGGCGCCGGCCTGCCGGTCACCGCCCTGGGCGAGGCGCTCACCGGCGTCTACCTGGACCTGGCCGGGGTGGTGCTCGACGCGGGCGCCGAATTCCCCGAGGCCGCCGACCGGTTGTTCGAGCTGTACCAGGAGCGCGAGGTCTCCCCGGGCTCCGCCGCCGGCGCCCTGGGCGCCGACCCGCTGGGCCTGCAGGCCCGCACCGGCGACGCCGCGCGCACCGACGCGCTGCTCGCCGGGGCCGCCGCGCTCGCCACCCGCTGCGCCGAGGGCTTCCCCGGCCTGCGGGCGCTGGCCGTCGACGCGCTGCCGTACCACGAGGCGGGCGCCTCGCCCGCGCAGGAGCTGGGCGCCTCGCTGGCCACCGGCGTCGCCTACCTGCGCGCGCTGACCGACGCCGGGCTGTCGGTGGACGCCGCGCTCGGCCAGCTGGAGTTCCGCTACGCCGCGGACGCCGACCAGTTCCTGACGATCGCCAAGTTCCGTGCCGCGCGCCGCCTGTGGGCCCGGGTGGCCGAGGCCTGCGGCGCCTCCCCGGCCGCCTCGGCGCAGCGTCAGCACGCCGTCACCTCCGCGGTGATGATGACCGCCCGCGACCCGTGGGTGAACATGCTCCGCACCACGATCGCCTGCCTGGCCGCCGGGGTCGGCGGGGCGGACGCGGTGACCGTGCTGCCGTTCGACGCGGCGCTCGGCCTGCCGGACGCCTTCGCCCGCCGGATCGCCCGCAACACCCAGGCGATCCTGCTGGAGGAGTCGCACCTGGCCCGGGTGGTCGACCCGGCCGGCGGCTCCTGGTACGTGGAGCGGCTGACCGACGAACTGGCGCACGCCGCCTGGGCGTGGTTCCAGGAGATCGAGCGGGCCGGCGGCCAGCGCGCCGCGCTGGAGTCGGGCCTGGTCGGCGAGCGGATCGCCGCGACCTGGGCGGAGCGCTCGGTGCGGCTCGCCAAGCGGCGCGAACCGGTCACCGGCGTCAGCGAGTTCCCGAACCTCGGCGAGCAGGCGCTGGTCCGCGAGCCGGCCCCGGCCGCTCCGGGCGGCGGGCTGCCGACGGTGCGCCGCGCCGAGGCCTTCGAGGCGCTGCGCGACCGCTCGGACGCGCGGCTCGCGGCCACCGGCGCCCGGCCGCGGCTGTTCCTGGCGTCGATCGGCACCGCCGCCGCGCACACCGCGCGCACCACCTTCGCCGCCAACCTGTTCCAGGCCGGCGGCATCGCCACCACCGCGCACGAGGGCACCGACCCGGCGGCCTTCGCCGGGGCGTTCGCCGCGAGCGGCGCCGCGGTGGCCTGCCTCTGCTCCAGCGACGCGCTGTACGGCGAGCACGCCGAGGCGGTCGCCGCCGCGCTCCGGGCGGCCGGTGCCAGCCGGGTGCTGCTGGCCGGCCGGCCGGGCGCGACGCCGCCGGCGGGCGTGGACGGGTTCGTGTTCGCGGGCGGCGACGCGGTCGCCGTCCTGACTTCCCTGCTCGACCTGCCCGACCTGCCCGACCTGCCCGACCGGCCCGGCGCGCCCGCGCCGGTCGACGCGCCCGACGCGATCGGAGTGGCCCGATGATCCCCGACTTCACCTCGATCGGGCTGGACGGGGACTCCCCCGCCGACGTCACCGACGGCCAGTGGCGCGCCGCCTGGCGGCAGGCCACCGGCAAGGACGTCGAGGAGCAGCTCTGGGACACCCCCGAGGGCATCGGCGTCAAGCCGCTGTACACCCCGGAGGACCTCGCGGGCCTGGACTTCCTGGGCACCTACCCGGGCATCGCCCCCTACCTGCGCGGCCCGTACCCGACGATGTACGTCAACCAGCCGTGGACGGTGCGCCAGTACGCCGGCTTCTCCACCGCCGAGGAGTCCAACGCCTTCTACCGCCGCAACCTGGCCGCCGGCCAGAAGGGCCTGTCGGTCGCCTTCGACCTGCCGACCCACCGCGGCTACGACAGCGACCACCCGCGCGTCACCGGCGACGTCGGCATGGCGGGCGTGGCGATCGACTCGATCTACGACATGCGCCAGCTGTTCGACGGCATCCCGCTGGACCGGATGTCGGTGTCGATGACGATGAACGGCGCGGTGCTGCCCGTCCTCGCGCTGTACATCGTGGCGGCCGAGGAGCAGGGCGTACCGCCCGAGAAGCTGGCCGGGACCATCCAGAACGACATCCTCAAGGAGTTCATGGTCCGCAACACCTACATCTACCCGCCGCAGCCGTCGATGCGGATCATCTCGGACATCTTCGCGTACACCTCGCAGAAGATGCCCCGGTACAACTCGATCTCCATCTCCGGCTACCACATCCAGGAGGCCGGGGCCACCGCCGACCTGGAGCTGGCCTACACCCTGGCCGACGGCGTGGAGTACCTGCGGGCCGGCCTGGACGTCGGTCTCGACGTGGACGCGTTCGCGCCGCGCCTGTCGTTCTTCTGGGCGATCGGCATGAACTTCTTCATGGAGGTCGCCAAGCTGCGCGCGGCCCGCCTGCTCTGGGCCAAGCTGGTCAAGCAGTTCGACCCGAAGAACGCCAAGTCGCTGTCGCTGCGCACCCATTCGCAGACCTCGGGCTGGTCGCTCACCGCCCAGGACGTCTTCAACAACGTCACCCGCACCTGTGTGGAGGCGATGGCCGCCACCCAGGGCCACACCCAGTCGCTGCACACCAACGCGCTGGACGAGGCGCTGGCGCTGCCGACCGACTTCTCCGCCCGGATCGCCCGCAACACCCAGCTGCTGCTCCAGCAGGAGTCCGGCACCTGCCGGGTCATCGACCCGTGGGGCGGCTCGGCGTACGTCGAGAAGCTGACGAACGACCTGGCCAACCGCGCCTGGCAGCACATCCAGGAGGTCGAGGCGGCCGGCGGCATGGCCAAGGCGATCGACGCGGGCATTCCCAAGCTGCGCGTCGAGGAGGCCGCCGCCCGCACCCAGGCGCGGATCGACTCCGGCCGCCAGCCGGTGATCGGCGTCAACAAGTACCGGGTGGAGAGCGACGAGCAGATCGAGGTGCTCAAGGTCGACAACTCCGCGGTGCGCGCCCGCCAGATCGAGAAGCTGCGCCGGCTGCGCGAGGAGCGCGACGAGGCCGCCACCCGCTCCGCGCTGGAGGCGCTGACCCGGGCCGCCGAGGCCGGTCCGCAGCGCGGCGGTTCGCTGGACGGCAACCTGCTGCACCTGGCGGTGAACGCGGCCCGCGCCAAGGCCACCGTCGGCGAGATCTCGGACGCCCTGGAGAAGGTGTACGGCCGGCACTCCGGCCAGATCCGTACCATCTCGGGTGTGTACCGAGACGAAGCGGGCCCGTCGGCCCCCCTGCAGCGCACCCGGGACCTGGTCGAGCGGTTCGAGCAGGCCGAGGGCCGCCGCCCGCGCATCCTGGTCGCCAAGATGGGCCAGGACGGCCACGACCGGGGCCAGAAGGTGATCGCCACCGCCTTCGCCGACCTCGGCTTCACGGTGGACGTCGGCCCGCTGTTCCAGACTCCGGCCGAGGTGGCCCGCCAGGCCGTCGAGGCGGACGTGCACATCGTCGGCGTCTCCTCGCTGGCGGCCGGCCACCTCACCCTGGTGCCGGCGCTGCGCGCCGAACTGGCCGCGGCCGGCCGCGAGGACATCACCATCGTGGTCGGCGGGGTGATCCCCCCGCAGGACTTCGACGCGCTGTACGAGGCGGGCGCCGCGGCGGTCTTCCCGCCCGGCACGGTGATCCCGGAGGCCGCCTACGACCTGCTGAAGTCGCTCGCCGCCGACCTCGGCCACGAGCTCTGAGGCGCTGAGCGGATGGCGCCCCGGACGATCGACCTCGACAGCTACGCGACGGGTGTGCGGGAGGGCTCGCGCGCGTACATCGCGCGGGCCATCACCCTCGTCGAGTCCATCCGGCCGGACCACCGCGCGCTGGCGCAGCAGCTGCTGACGATGCTGCTGCCGCACGCGGGCGGGGCGGTGCGGGTGGGCATCACGGGGGTGCCCGGGGTCGGCAAGTCGACCTTCATCGACGCCTTCGGCACCATGCTCACCGGGCTCGGGCACAAGGTCGCGGTGCTGGCCGTCGACCCGACGTCCAGCCGCACCGGCGGCTCGATCCTGGGCGACAAGACCCGGATGGAGCGCCTGGCCGTCGACCCGCACGCCTTCGTGCGCCCCTCCCCCACCTCCGGCACGCTCGGCGGGGTGGCCAAGGCCACCCGGGAGTCGATGCTGGTGATGGAGGCGGCGGGCTACGACGTGGTGCTGGTGGAGACGGTCGGCGTCGGCCAGTCGGAGACCACGGTGGCCGGCATGGTGGACTCCTTCCTGCTGCTGTCGCTGGCCCGCACCGGCGACCAGCTGCAGGGCATCAAGAAGGGCGTGCTGGAGCTCGCCGACGTCATCGCGGTCAACAAGGCGGACGGTCCGCACGAGACCGACGCCAAGGGCGCGGCCCGGGAGCTCGCGGGCGCGCTGCGGCTGCTCCAGGCCCCGGACGCGCCGTGGACGCCGCCGGTGCTGACCTGCTCGGGGCGTGACGGCAGCGGTCTGGACACCGTCTGGGAGCGGCTCCAGCAGCACCGCAAGGTGCTGGACGCGACCGGCGCGCTGGCCGCCAAGCGGCGCGACCAGCAGGTGGAGTGGACCTGGGCGATGGTGCACGACCAGCTGCTGGCCCGGCTGCACGCCCACCCCGAGGTGGGGCGGCTGGTCCCGGAGCTGGAACGGCGGGTGCGCGAGGGCACGATGACTGCCACCCTGGCGGCGGACAGAATCCTGGACGCCTTCAGCACGCCACCGGCGAGCTGAGCACGAGGCCGAGCGCCGTGCCCCACCCATGCGTGGGGCACGGCGCTTCGTCCTGCTCGGGGACCTCGAACCAGACCACCTTCCCCGGGCCTTCGGGGTACCAGCCCCACGCAACGGCCAGCGCCTCCACGAGCAACAGCCCACGCCCGCCCGTTTCTTCGGCCCCGCGCTCCCGCCTCGGGAGCACGGGGCACCGGTCAGTCACCTCGACTCTCAGTCGCCCCGGCCGCCGCAGCACGGTCACGGCACAAGGTCCCCGGTGTGCAGCAGCGCATTGGCGATCACCTCACTGGCACACAGCTCCAAGTCCTTGAACACGTCGCCCGAGAGCGGCACACCCCACTCCCGCACGATCGCCCCCACCAGCCACCGCGCCGCCGGCAACGCCTCCGGTGCCGGCGGCATCCCCCATTCCAGCGGAACCGGGAACCGGGCACTGCTGAGCGGGCTGACCACCATGAACGCCTCCACGTGGACGGGGCAGGAATGCTGCCGGTGCGAGGCCGCACGTCAAACAGAGCGGCCTGTCACCGACAGTCAACAAGTGGTCACGTGTATGGGACGATCGATGATGCGGCGCCCGCATACGCGTATGCGGGCGCCGCATCGGAGCGCGTCGCCGGCCCCGGGTGGGCCCGTAGCTTCGGGTGGGCTGGTGAACTGGAACTCGGTCGTGGTCCGGGAAGCGTCCCGGACCGGGAACTACGGCAAGGTCGTCGAACTGGCTCGAATCCACCGGCGGCTGACCCAACTGCAGTTGGGTGCGGCGTGCGGACTGTCGCAGTCGGCCGTCTCCCGGCTGGAGAAGCGCGGCAGCGGACCGTACGCCATGGACGTCCTGCTGCGGATCTCACGACATCTGGAGATCCCGCCGGCCGTGCTGGGCCTGGCCGGCCCGCCGACGCGGACGACGAAGGGAGGCGAGAACGTGGAAAGGCGTCAGTTCCTGGGCGCGGCGGCGGCGATCGCCGTCGCCGCGCCCGTTCTCGCCGTCGTCGACCACGTCATGGACGAGACCGAGCCGCAGACAGGCTCCGGCTCGCCACGACCTCGTACCGGAGGCTGGACGGTGTTCACCTTCGACGAATCCAAGATCGCCGCGGTCCGTGTCAACTGCGGCGCCAAGTTGGGGCTCGCCACATGGACGTCTGAGGGCGTCCGCTCCCCGGCCGCCACCGGTCACGCGAAACAGCGGGCGCTGCTGTTCATGGATGTGGCGGCGGGCCACCTGGCCGCGGGGCGGGTCGAGGCGGCGTTCGCGCTCGGCGGCCAAGCCCTGGAGATCGGCCTCCAGTACCGCTCGGGACGGATCGTCGAAAGAGGCCGTTCCCTGCGGAGATCGTTCAGCACGTCCTCGCCGTCCAAGGCCGTTCGTGAATTCGACGAGCGGCTGCACGGCGTACACCTCTAGGAAGGAGCACGATGCGGATCGGGATCACGGGGCACCGGGGGCTGGACGCCGAGCTGGAGCAGAAGGTCCGACAGCTGCTGGCCGACTCGCTGGCGGGCGAAGACACGTCCGAACTCACCGTCGTGTCCTGTATCGCGGACGGGCCGGATGCGTGGATCGCCGAGCTCGCGCTCGACCGGGGTGCCCGGCTCGAAGTGGTCGTCCCCGCCCAGCGGTACCGCGAGGGCCTGCCGGAGTGGCACCACCCGGTCTACGACCGTCTCCTCCGGGACGCCTCCGAGGAGCACCGCACCGGCCGGGTGGAGTCGGACGAGGCCGCGCACATGGCCGGGAGCGAGCTGCTCGTCGGCCAGGTCGACCGGCTGATCGCCGTCTGGGACGGACTGCCCGCCCGGGGCTTCGGCGGGACGGCGGACGTCGTCGCCCACGCACGGCGGCTGGGTGTTCCCGTCCAGGTGCTCTGGCCCGCCGGGGCCCGGCGCTGAGCGATCGAGGAAGGGGAGGAGCATGGGATTCGGCCTCGTTGTACGGTTCGTGGCCCGTGATGCGACAGCCGCTCACGCCTTCGACGAACTGGCACGGGAAGCACTCGAAGGGATCCGCGCCAAGGAGCCCGGGACTCTCGTCTACGTCAATCACGCCGTGCCGGACGAGCCGCGGATCCGGGTCTTCTACGAGCTGTACGCGGACCGCGAGGCGTTCGAGGAGCACGAGCGGCAGCCCCATGTCCGCCGGTTCCTGGCCGAGCGCGGCCGGTGCCTCGAATCGTTCGAGGTCACGTTCCTGGACGAGATCGACGGCAAGGGGTCTGCCTGACGTGCACGGAAGGGCCCCCGGACGGTTCGCACCGTTCGGGGGCCCTTCGTTACCTGCCCTGCCCTGGGTCAGGTGTTTGCGGGCGGCTCACCCCAGAACCAGCGGGGTCAGGCGCTCTTCGCCGCCGTGAAGCGGGCCGAGACGTCCTGCCAGTTGACGACGTCCCACAGGCGGGTGACGTAGTCCGGGCGGACGTTGCGGTACTGCAGGTAGTAGGCGTGCTCCCAGGCGTCGAAGGCCAGCAGCGGGGTGGTGCCCTGGCCGACGTTGCCGTGGTGGTCGTAGACCTGCTCGACGATCAGGCGGCCGGCCAGCGGCTCCCAGGAGAGGATGCCCCAGCCCGAGCCCTGCACGCCGGTGGTGGCGTTGGTCAGCTGCTTCTTGAACGCCTCGAAGCTGCCGAAGTGCTCGGTGATGGCGTCGGCCAGCTCGCCCTCGGGGCGGTCGCCGCCCTCCGGGGAGAGGTTCTGCCAGAACAGCGAGTGCAGCACGTGGCCGGAGAGGTGGAAGGCGAAGGTCTTCTGAAGGCCGACCAGACCGCCGAACTGCTCCTTGTCACGCGCCTCGGCCAGCTGCTCCAGGGTGTCGTTGGCGCCCTTGACGTACGCGGCGTGGTGCTTGGAGTGGTGCAGCTCCAGGATTTCCGCGGACATCGCGCGCTCCAGCGCGGAGTAGTCGTACGGCAGGTCGGGAAGCGAGTAGGTGCCCATCAGGACACGGCCCCTTTCGGCGGGTTCAACGGTGACGATCGTGCCGGGTCAACACTATTGCGTATCAGTTGCAAGAACGAAGCAGGGGCTCCTGCATATTCCGCAAGTCGCGCCGGAGATCCACGCCGACATCGGCGCCGGCATCGGCACCGGCCGTTGAGGCTGGGTCAATTCAGGACAAAGGCCGCATTCGTCAGGCCTATGACAACGTTTCGATTGCGGCGAACGATTCTTCGATCTCCAGTCTTCCCACCGCACTGTGACCTGTGCCATTTTACATGTCACACATCGAGAGGCCGCGCCCCCCATACCGCGGCCCCGAACGGCCCCGGAGGCCCCCACAGATGCGTCCCTTCCGGATATCCACGGCCAACGCGCGCAGGCTCCCTGCGCTCGGTGCCGCCTTCTTCATCGCCCTCGGCCTGTTCGCCCCCCAGAGCCAGGCCGCCCCGGCCGGCTCCGCCACGGCCCCGGCCGGCAGCAGCGCCGCCTCGTCGACGCCGCGGTCGATCCCGGTGCCCAAGTCCCCCGACGCGAAGAGCACCAGCCCCTTCAAGCTCTCCGCCCAGGACAGCGCCGAGGAGCTGGCCCCGCCGGCCGCCCCGGCCACCCAGCCGGCGAAGGCCGCCAAGGGCTTCTCGGCCGCGGCCGCCGAGCCCTGTCCCGACCTCTCCGGAGTGCTCAGCGCCACGGGCAGCGCGCTGGTCCAGCAGCTCAAGGCGCTGCCGCGGGTCGACTGCACCTACCCTCTGTTCAACCTCACCGGTGACAGCGTGAAGGCCTTCCGCGAGGCCAACATGGTGACCGTCGCCAACGCCCTGCGCGACGCCTCCGCCACGTACCCGGGCGACAACAGCACCAACATCGGCCAGCTGGTCCTGTTCCTGCGCGCCGGCTACTACGTGCAGTGGAAGTACCCGGACCTGGTCGGCGCCTACGGCCCGACGCTGAAGGGCGCGACCGGCGCCGCGCTGGACGCCTTCTTCGCCTCGGCGCACGGCAAGGACGTCACCGACGCCAACGGCGCGCTCCTCGTCGAGGTCGTCAAGGTGATCGGCCAGAGCGACACCCTCGGCCGCGAGGCCGGCGTGTTCAAGTGGCTGCTCTCCAGCTACAACGGCAGCTGGCCCACCCAGATGACCAACACCGTGTCGGAGTTCGACTGGGTCCTCAAGGACGCCTACGAGTCCAAGACCGACGCCGCCGGCTGGAAGGCCGCCCTCAAGGCCGACCCCTCCCTCCTCAACAGCTGGTCCGGCTTCATCACCCGCAACGACTCGCAGCTGAACCGCTGGGACGTCGTCAGCAACATCGGCCGCTACCTCGGCCACGCCCTGCAGGTCGACGAGCTCAAGCCCGCGCTGCGGCCGGTCCTGAAGGACCTGATCAACCGCTACCCGAACGTCGGCCCGACCGCCCCGATCACCATGAACCTGGGCTGGGCCACCCGCCAGTTCGACAAGGGCAACTGCGCGGCCTACGGCATCTGCGACCTGAGCACCCGCCTCATGCCGGTGATCCTGCCGATCCAGCGGGTCTGCAACGACGGCCTGAAGATCAAGGCCCAGGACATGTCCCCCGGTCAGCTGGACGCCACCTGCACCAGCCTGATCAACCAGGACGCCTACTTCCACAAGATCATCGGTGACAAGGGCGCCATCCCCGGCGACGTGAACACCAACCTGGAGGTCGTCGCCTTCGACGACTACGACCAGTACTCGCTGTACGCCTGGGCCTTCTACGACATCGACGTCGACAACGGCGGCATGTACGAGGAGGGCGACCCGAGCAAGGCGGGCAACCAGGCCCGCTTCATCGCCCACGAGGCGTCCTGGCTGCGGCCCTCGTTCTCGATCTGGAACCTCAACCACGAGTACACCCACTACCTCGACGGCCGCTACAACATGGGCGGCGACTTCGAGGCCAGCCAGACCACCCCGACCATCTGGTGGGTCGAGGGCATCGCGGAGAACATCTCCTACGGCTACCGCAACGAGCGCAACGCCGACGCGATCACCGAGGCCGGCAAGAAGACCTACAAGCTCAGCGAGCTGTTCGACACCGTCTACGGCCAGACCGCCGACGCCGACGAGAACTCCAACCGGGTCTACCGCTGGGGCTGGCTGGCCGTGCGCTACATGCTCCAGGAGCACCGCTCCGACATCGACGCGGTGCTCACCAAGTACCGTGCCGGCGACTTCAACGGCGCCCGCACCATCCTGAAGCAGACCATCGGCACCCGCTACGACGCCGGCTTCGACGCCTGGCTGACCAAGTGCGCCGCCACCGACTGCGGCCCGCTGCCGGAGGCCCCCACCGGTCCGGTCACCCCGACCACCCCGCTCTGCACCATCCCCGACACCCGCCAGTTCGACAACAACTGCCGCCGTGACAACCTGGCCGCCGTCACCGGCAACTACAGCTACCACTTCATCAACCTGCCGGCCGGCGTCAAGACGCTGACCATCACCAGCAGCGGTGGCACCGGCAACGCCGACCTCTACTACGGCGGCTCCAACTGGGCCACCACCACCAACGCCCTGGCCAAGTCCACCAACGCCGGCAACGGCGAGACGCTGACCATCACCAACCCGCCGTCCGGCTGGGTCTACTTCAGCCTCGCCGCCCAGCAGAGCTTCACCGGAACCACCCTCTCCGTCCAGTACCAGTAACGGACCCCGCACCACCAAGGGCCCCGCCGGTTCGCCCGGCGGGGCCCTTCGCCGTCGCCCGCGGCTACAACTCCTCCTCCGGGGCGAGGCGGTGGACACCGGGGAGGTGGGTGTCGAGTTCGCCGGGTTCGAAGCGGCACATGCCGACGGCGTGCCAGAACTCGCCGGCCACGTCGCCCTCGCACTTGTAGGCGCCGGAGGGCAGCAGGGCGGCCCAGCCGTCGGGGGCGCCGAGCAGGGTGGCGAGGGCGGTGGGGCGGCCGTCGGCGGGGACGCGCCAGAGCCGGACGGTGCCGTCCTCGCCGCCGCTGGCCAGCAGCGAACCGTCCGGGCTGAAGGTGACGGCGAGGATCCGGCCGGTGTGGCCGCGCAGGCCGGCCAGTTCGGCGCCGCTGAGCGGGTCCCAGATCCGGACCACGCGGTCGTCCCCGGCGGTGGCGAGCAGCGGGCGGTGCGGGTGCGCGGCGGCCGTCCACAGCCGGCCGACGTGACCGGTGAGGCGGTGGCGGACGGCGCGGTCGGCCCAGATCAGCGCGGTGCCGTCCCAGGAGGCGCTGGCCAGCCAGTCGCTGTGCACGGACGGCGCGACGGCGTACACCCGGTCGGTGTGGCCGTCGAGTTCGGCCTCGACCCGGCCGGTCGCGATGTCGGAGATCCGCACCGTGGTGTCGTCGCACCCGGTGAGCAGCTGCCGCCCGTCGGGGCTGAAGGCGATGGAGCGGACCCGGCCGCGGTGCTCGCGCAGCGTGGTGAGGTGGGCGCCGGTGCGCCGGTACCAGATGCGGACGGTGTCGTCGTCGTTGGCGGTGGCGACGAGGACGCCGTCGGCGCTGAAGGCCTCCGCCCAGACGTGCTCGGTCTCGACGTCCATCTCGCGCAGGTACTCGCCGGTGCGGGCGTTCCACAGGCACAGGTCGCCGTCGTTGGTGGCGGTGGCCAGCACGGCCTCCTCCGGGCTGAACACGGCGGAGACCAGCCGGCTGCTGCGGCCGGAGAGTTCGCGCAGGCGCCGGCCGGTGGCCGGGTCCCAGACCCGGATCGCGCCGTCGTTGCCGCCGGCCGCGAGCAGGGTGCCGTCGCCGCTGAAGGTGAGCGATCCGATCCGCCGGCCGTGGCCGCGCAGCAGTTGCCGGCTGCGGCCGCTGGCCGGGTCCCAGAGCCGGACCCGGCCGTCGTTGCCGCCGGTGACGAGCAGCGGGTCGTTCTCCGCGCCGCCGCGCCCCGAGCCCGGCCGGAACCGGCAGGCCCAGACCGAGCCGCGGTGCTCGGGCGGCTGGCGGCGCAGCGGCACCACCTCGCACGGCCCGGCGGCGCCCGAGGCGGCCGCGCTCTCGGGGGCGCCGACCCGCCAGACCCGGACCCCGCCGTCGCTGTCGCTGGCCGCGAACCGGGTGCCGGCCTCGTCGAAGGTGACCTGGTAGATCTTTCCGGTGGAGTCCTCGGCCCGGCCGGCGACGGTGCCGTCGAGGGGGTTCCAGAACCGGATCTGGCCCTCGGTGTCGCCGCTGGCGAGCAGGTCGCCGTCGGGGTGGAAGGCGAGGGTGTAGATCCGTCCGGCGTGGCCGGGCATGCTGTGGCGCAGCCGGCGCCCGGCCACCTCCCAGATCCGCACGGTGCCGCCGGTGCCGTCGTCCGGTCCGCCGTCGGCGGTGGCCACCAGGGTGCCGTCCGGGCTGAACGCGGAGCGGTAGACGGTGCCGCGGTGGCCGGGAAGGACGGCGAGCCGGCGGCCGTTGACGGTGGACCACAGGCGGGCGCCGCCGCCCTGGTCGCCGGTGACCAGCACGGTGCCGTCGGGGTTGAACACGGCGGTGTAGACGGGCGCGGCGTGGCCGGGCAGGCGGTGCAGCGGCTCGCCGGTGGCGGTGTCCCAGAGGGTGACGACGCCGTTGAGGTCACCGGTGGCGACCAGGGTGCCGTCGGGGGCGAGCGAGACCGGCCAGACGCCGCCGGGGTGGACGTCCAGGCGGTGGCGGCACTCGCCGGAGACCGGGTCCCAGAGCCGTACGGTGCCGTCGGCGCTGCCGGTGGCGAGCACGTCGCCGGCGAACTTGACGACGTAGACGCGGCCGATGTGGTCCTTGAGGGTGCGCAGGGCGACGCCGGTGACGGCGTCGCAGACCAGCACGCTGCCGTCCTCGGAGCCGACCGCGAGCAGGTGGCCGTCGCGGCTGAAGGCGACGGGTTCGGGCAGCCGGGTGGAGCGCACGTCGAAGCCGTAGGGGACCCCGACCTCGGAGGGGCTGAAGCCGGCCTCGACGGGCAGGCCGGGGGCTATGGCGGCGGCACGCAGTTCGGGGGCGGCCAGCACCTCCTCGTCGGTGACGGCGGAGATCAGCGCGGCCCGCTGCCAGCGGCTGCCGCGCAGGCGGGCGCCGCGCAGGTCGGTGCGGATCAGCCGGGCGCCGTGCAGGTCGGCGAAGCGCAGGTCGGCGCCGCTGAGGTCGGCGGAGTCCAGGCGGGCGTCGGCGAGCCGGGCGCCGCGCAGGTCGGCGCCGGCGAGGTTGGCGCCGAGCAGCCGGGCGCCGCGCAGGTCCGCGCCGAACAGGTCGACGCCGGACAGGTCGCGGTGCGAGAGGTCCTCGCCGGCCAGGGTGGCGCCGCGCAGGTCGGTGTGGGCGGGCACGCGCAACCGGTCGAGGACCTTGACGGCGTTGAGCCGGGCCGCGTCGGAGGTGGCCTCGGAGGCGTCCAGGACGGAGCGGGCCCAGCGCTGGCAGAGCTGGTGGTCGGCGAGGTCGCAGAGGAACTCGACGGCGAGGCGGCTGAGCGGGCCGCGGGCGAGCAGGGTGCTGTCGCCCTGCCGCAGCGCCTCGGCGGCGGCCCGGGCGACCAGCCACTCCGCCACCGAGCTGTGGATGAAGTGGAACATGCCCTCGTCGGAGCGGACCAGCAGGCTGCCGGAGCCGACGGCGTGGGCGACCTGCGGGGTGGGCATCCGGTTCTCGGTGAGGCCGCTGAGCACGCCGGCGATGTCGACGATCTCGTCCAGCGGGATGGAGCTGCGCCCGCTCTCCCACAGGCGCAGCGCGAGCAGGGTGACGGCCTGCCAGAGCTGGTCGAGGTGCAGGCCGGGGGCGGCGCCGGGGCCGCCGTGGCCGCGCTGCTCCTCGAACCGCAGCCAGGAGGTGAAGACCTCCTGGTAGAGGCCGGCGGCGCTGAGCGCCCGGCCGGCCCCGGCGACGGCGCGCAGCCGGTCGTGGTCGAGGTCGGCGACGAAGCTGAGCAGGCGGGGGTTGCGGCACAGGGCGAGCAGGTCGGGGATGGCCTCCAGCAGGCGCATCCGGCGGTCGGCGGCCTCCTGGTCGCCGTAGCGGTTGCCGAGGTAGCCGCGGATCTGGTGCGGGGTGAAGTCCTGGACGGCGATCAGCCGGCGCTGCGGCAGCAGGCCGACGCGTTCGCCGAGCGCGGTGAGCACCTGCTCGTGGGAGCTGAAGTGCTGGGTGCGGCTGGTGACGACGATCTTGGCGTTGTCGACGGCGGCGTCGAGCAGTACCTGGAGGTGGTCGGCGGCGCGTTCGTAGCTGACCCGGTTGACGAGTTCGTCGAAGCCGTCGAAGAGCAGCACGACGCGGCCCTGCCGGAGCATGTAGCGGAAGGCCCGCAGGTCGAGGGTGTCGATGCCGTGCTCGGTGAGGTGGGCGGCGACCAGGCCGTCCAGCGAGTGCGCCTTGTCCAGTGCGCTGAGTTCGATGAACAGCGGGGACAGGTGCGGGAGTTCGGCGGGCAGCCGGCGGGCGAGCTCGCGCAGGGCGAAGGTCTTGCCGCGGCCGAAGTCGCCGAGCAGCAGGACGAAGCGGCCGTGGTCGGAGTCGAGCAGCCGGAGCAGTTCGTCGACCAGGCCGTCGCGCTCCTCGGCGCCGGGGCGTTCGGTGTCGCGGTAGCGCTGCGGCAGGTAGAGGTTGGGGTGGTACTGGCTGTCGGTGGCGAGCCGTTCGGTCTGGGCGGCCACGTGGCCGCGCAGGTCGATCAGGCCCTGGAACTCCAGGAAGCTGCGCAGCCGCACGCCCCGGCGGCGGGCCCGGTCGCGCAGTTCGCGCGAGGGCGGCGGGCCGTCGTGGACGAGTTCGGCGTCGAGGGTGGCGCCGTCGGCGTGCACCGCCTCGGCGAAGCGCTCGACCTCCTCCTCGGTGGGGGTGCCGACGCTGGCGGCGACCCGCTGCTGGCGGACCAGGCCGCCCTCGGCCCAGGTGACGAAGAGCTGGCCGGCGGTGCCGGCGACGGGGCGGATCTGGGCGCCCGGGTGGCGGGTGCGGCAGACCTCGGCGACCCGGGCGAGCAGGGCCTCCTCCGGGGTGGCGAGCGCGCGGGTCTCGTGGTCGGTGTCGGCCGGTTCGCGGACCTCGTCCAGCTGCGGCGGGCCGGCCTGCGGGGCGGGTTCGGGGGCCGGGAAGGCGCGCTGGGCCCGGCGCCAGGGCACGGTGAGCCGCTGCTGTTCGGCGGTGGGGGCGGGCCAGCGGGTGAGGCCCTCGCGGGTGAGCCGCAGCAGCTGGTGGGCGCCGGGGGCGGCGGCGCCGAGCACGGGCAGTTCGCCGGCCGAGGTGGTGAGGGTGCGCGGGGCGGTGCGGCCGTCGCCGGGGCCGTGCAGCAGCAGGTGGAGGCGGGGCGCGGTGAGCCGGGTGAAGCGGTCGCCGTCGCGCAGCGGTTCGGCGTCGCCGCGCGGGCGGGCGGGCGCGAGGTTGCCGGAGCGGGGGCCGGGGCCGGTGGCGGCGACCGGGTGGCGCACGGCGCCGATCCGCAGCCAGCCGTCGTTCTCGTAGGGGCGCAGCGCCTGGGCGAACCAGGCGGCCTGTTCGGGGCCGAGCCAGCCGTAGCGGTCCTCGGGCCGGTGGGTCCAGGCCATCGAGGAGTTGAGCCCGGCGACGACGGTGCCGAGTTCGGGCACCGGGAAGAGCGTCCAGGGCTGGGCGCTGTCGAAGACCACGTCCAGGCCCTGGTAGAACTCCCGGAACAGCCGGGCGTAGTGGCGCCACTTGGGCCAGTACGGCGCGGCGGGGCGCAGTTCGTCGGCCTCGCAGGTGGCGAAGTAGGCGCGGGAGGCGGCCTGGCTGACGTCCTGGCCGCCGGGCAGCAGCGCCACCCGGTGCGGTTCGAGGCCGAGCAGGGCGCGGATGCCGGTGAGGAAGGAGAGCGCCTGCTCGCATTCGCGGGGGCTGCCGGTGGCGGTGAGGTCGCCGGTGACGACGACGAGTTCGGGCGTGGGGGCGCCGGCGTCGGCGAGTTCGACGAGGTCGCCCCAGATGGCGGCCTGGAGGTCGACCGGGTCGGCGCCCTGGCCGAAGGCGGGCCCGGCCAGGTGCAGGACGGTGACCGCCTCGCGGCCGCCGGGGCGCCCGGCGGCGGGCGGGTACTCGGGCTGGACGGAGGGGCGGCGGCGTCCGGACCGGCCGGTGCCGCCGGCCTGGCGCGGGGCGGGGACGGGGCTCTCCCGCGCGGTGAGGGGCCCCCGGGCCTGCACGGCGCCGTCCGGGAGGCCGTCGCCCGGGTAGCCGGGGACCAGCTCGGGGCGGGCCCGGCCGTCCATCGCCTGGGCGACCCGGGCGAGCAGCAGCTCGCGGGCGCGGGCGGGCTCGCCGACGCCGACGAGGTCGATGTAGGTGAGGGTGGCGAGCAGGCCGTCCACCGGGATGTCCTCGATGCGGACGGTCAGCAGCCGGCGCTCGGGGGCGTCCGGGTCGGCGCGCAGCGCCGCCTGCCACTCCATCCTGCCGTAGCGCGAGCGTTCGTAGTTGCGCGAGAGCAGCGCGATGACGGCGGCGGACTCGGTCACGCCGCGGTCCATGAAGTCGACGAAGTTGGTGCCGGGCACGAAGTCCCAGGCCTGGAGGAAGGCCCGGTAGCCGGCCTCTTCCAGGGTCCAGGCGATCCAGGCCGCCCAGCGTTCGTCGGCAGGCGAGTACGAGATGAAGAAGTCGATCGGCCCGGGGCCACCCGGGCTCGCGTCAAGAGCCCCCATGGAAGGAGCTTATGACCGATCCGGAGATGCTCAACCCTCTTTCACCGCAACGGGTCCGGGTGGTTTTCGGGCGCCGTCCGCCGAACGTGTGACCGGAGTCCGGCCCTCCGTGCGGACCGCGGCCTCGACCGGCAACGCCTCGTGTGCGACCCTGACCTCCGTGTTCGCGTACTGGCCCGCCGTCAAGCGGCTGCACCCCCTGGACCTGCTGGCCGCGGGACTTCTCGCCTGCGGCCTGCTCTTCCTCGCCACCGGTCTCCTGCCGGCCGACTCCGCCGGAGCGGCCGTCCAACGGATCGCCCCGCTGCTGGCGTTCCTCGGCTCGGTGATCGTGCTCGCGGAACTCACCAGCGCCGCCGGCGTGTTCGACGTGGTGGCGGCCTGGGTGGCGCGGGCCGGGCGGGGCAGCTATCCCGCGCTGTTCCTGCTCTGCGTCGCCTTCGCCGCGCTCACCACGACGGTGCTCAACCTGGACACCACCGCCGTGCTGCTCACCCCGGTCATGCTGGCGCTGGCCGGCCGGGTGGGCATCGCCCCGCTGCCGCTCGCGATGACCACGGTCTGGCTGGCCAACACGGCGAGCCTGCTGCTGCCGGTCTCCAACCTCACCAACCTGCTGGCCGCCGACCGGGTCGCGCTCTCCCCCGCCGGCCTGGCCCGCGCCATGTGGGCGCCGCAGCTGGCGGCGCTGCTGGTCACCATGGCCTGCCTGTGGGGCTTCTACTGGCGGCGCGGACGGCGCGGCGCGGACGTCTACGTGCCGCCGCAGGCGCACCGCCCCGCGGACCGGACGCTGTTCCGGGTCTGCGCGCTGGCCTGCACCGGCTTCCTGGCCGCCAGTCTGGCGGCGGTCGTCCCGCTCTGGGCGGCCTCGGGCGCGGCCGCGGCCGTGGTGGTGGCGGCCTTCGCGGTGCGCCGCCCGGAGGCGCTGCGGACCTCGCTGGTGCCGTGGCGGCTGCTGGTGATGGTGCCCGGCATGTTCCTGGTGGTGCAGACGGTGGACGCGCACGGGCTGCACCGGCTGCTGGCCGACGCGATCGGCACGGACGGCGGCACCCTCGGCCTCTTCCGGGCCTCCGCGGTCGGCGCGGGGCTGTCCAACCTGCTCAACAACCTGCCGGTCTACCTGGCCGGCGAGGCGGCGGTGCCGGAGGGCAACCACACCCAGCTGCTGGCCCTGCTGATCGGCACCAACGTCGGCCCGCTGGTGACGCCGTGGGCCTCGCTGGCCACCCTGCTCTGGTACGAGCGCTGCCGGTCGGCGGGCCTGCGGGTGCCGCTGCGCGGCGTCGCCGCGACCAGCGCGGTGCTGGCCGTCGGCGGCGTCCTCCTGGCGACGGCGGCGCTCGCGCTGACCGGGTGACGGTCCCGGCGTCCGACGGCACCCCTCAGCCCGTGGCCCCCGCCACCAGGTCCAGCAGGGACGGCAGCAGCTCGGGGCGGCCCGCGACATAGCTGCGGGCGGTGTCCGGCCGGCCGATCCGGGCGCTGAAGGGGCCGCCGTCCAGCGCGCGGACGTCCAGGCCCGCCTCGGTGGCGAGCAGGCCCCCGGCCGGCAGGTCGATCTCCTCCGCCCGGTAGCCGACGAAGCCGTCGATCAGCCCGCAGGCCAGCAGCGACCAGGTGAGCAGCGGTGCCCACAGCTGGAGCACCCGGCGCGCCCCGCTCTCCAGACCGTCCTTGAGGGCCCGCGCCACCGGGTCGCCGGCGGGCACGGCGTGGCCCTGGGTCCAGCCGAGCACCGGCCGGCCGGCGCCGGGCGGGCGCGGGGCCACCCGCAGCCGCCCGCCCGGGCCGTACGCGCCGGACCCGCGCACCGCGCGCCAGGTGCGGCCCGCCACCGGGTCGTGCACCACGCCGAGCACCGGTTCGTCGTCCACGCACAGCGCGATGCCGACCACGTAGGCGGGCAGGCCGATCACCACGTTGTTGCTGCCGTCCAGCGGGTCGACCAGCCAGGTGCGGCGGGCACCGGGCGCGCCGGCGCGGTCTCCGCCCTCCTCGGCGCGGATCCGGTCGGCGGGGAACCGCTCGGCCAGCCGCCGGGTGACCAGGTCCTCGGCGAGCAGGTCGAGTTCGGTGACCACGTCGCCGTCCGGGCCCTTGGCGTCCACCCGGAAGGCGCCGAGGAAGCGCGAGCGCAGCAGGGCGCCCGCGTCCTCGGCGGCGCGCACCGCGACCCGGCACTCCTCCGCGTAGCCGCCGGCCTCCTCAGCCGGATCCGCCGTCGTACCGTCCACCGATCCTCCTGGCTGCCTCGTCGGCGATCCGGGCCGTCCGGTCCGCGTCGCAGAGCCGCCGCACCACGCGGCGGGCGCCGCCGTCCACCGGCCCCAGCACCACGTCCACCGGCCCCGGCACGGTGCGGCCGAGCACCACGGTGGCGGTGGGCGCGCCGTCCGGCAGCACCGTGGCGTGGAACTCCCCCGCCCGCAGGGTGTACGTCTCGCCGCGCCCGCTGGTCTGCTCCTCCAGCGGCTCCCAGCGCACCAGCCGCGCGGTGGGCCGGACCTCGTCCACCCCGGCGGCGGCGTCGCTGCGCACCTCGTAGGCCCGGTGGGTCGGCCGGGAAGGCTCGTCGTACACCCCGATCCGCAGGTTGCCGATCCGCCCGTAGAGCACACTGCTCTTCAGCTCCCAGCTGTGGCAGTGGATCTCGCGCTGCCCGGCGGCGACCACCGGGTCGAAGACGTGCACGCAGACGCCGAGCGCGCCGTCGCGCAGCACCGGCAGGCAGTAGAACCCGAGCGGGTGGGCCACCGCCCGCAGCACCCGGGTGCCGCGCGCCACCTGGGTCAGCAGGCCCCCCACCAGCGTGTCCAGCCCGGGTCCGGCGGCCGTGCGGCCGGCGGCCCGGTCGAGCGTCGTGAACAGGTCGTTGCTCATCGCTCCCCCTCTGCGGGCGCCCCCTCGCGGCTACCGGCCGTGCGGGCCGCACGCCGTGCCGCCGTCCCCCGTCGCCCCCGCACCATGCTAGAACCGGCCCGAACCCGCCGACCAGGCTGCCGACACCGCGCCCCGCCGTTTCCCGTCGCCGCAACGGCCGCGGGGGCCCCGCGCGGGGGGGGGGGGGGGGCCGCGGGGGGGGGGGGGGGGGGGCGGGGCGGGGGCG
>NZ_JBEOWI010000060.1:0-10826 GCF_040296005.1 Kitasatospora sp. NPDC002551
TGACGCTGACGTTGTCGAGGGCGACGACGCGGGTCTCCCCCTCCCCGTAGACCTTGTTCAGGCCGGTGGCGCGGGCGGCCGCCCGGCCGGTGCGGGCGGCGGTTGCGGACATCGTCACGAGGGTGCTCCCTGGAGGTGCTGAGCTGAAAATCGGAAGATCGTCTTCCTTATCCATTCTCGCAACCGGTCGCGTCCGTTTTGTCGCCCCCGGGTACGGGCTCCCCCCGCCGTCCCGGCGGTCCGGCGGGGGTCTCTCTCCTCCTCAGGTATGACGTCCGGCCCTGAGACGCCCGGAGCGGGGCTACTCGACCGCGACACCCCAGCGCACTGCGAGCCCGGCCAGCCCGCCCTCCACCGGCGTGCCGCTCGGCGTGAACCGCCAGACGCCGTCGCGCCGTTGGAACGAGCCGAGGACCATCGCGCTCTGCGACACCCCGCCGGTCTGTGCCGCCCACCGCGCCGGGCCCTCCGCGTCCGGGCCGTACCCGCCGGTCAGCGCCAGCCCGTGCACGTAGCCGAGCGGCAGCACCGGCGGTTCCTCCTCCTCGGTGGACACCGCCACCACCACCTCGTCCGCGCCCGGCGCCAAGCGGCCGGGCTCCAGCGTGAGTTCGGCGCGGCGGACCGGCTCGCCCGGCACCGAGCGGGTGGGGTGCAGCCGCACCGCGCCGTCCGGGTCCTGCGGGTTGTTGAAGAACACGAAGCGCTCGTCGTCCAGCACCCGGCCGTTCGCGCACACGAACGCCGAGACGTCCAGCTCGACGGCGTCCCCGCCGGCCGTTCGGCTGCGCCAGGACAGCGCCAGGGTGGTGGTCGCGCCGGGTGTGCCGCCGTTCGTCCCGTCGCCGTTCGTCCCGCCGTCGGCGCCGGCCGTCGGGCGGCCCCCGCCGTTCGTCCGCTCGCCCAGCCGCCCGCGCAGACCCTGCTCCGCCAGCAGCTCCACCAGCTCCGGCCCGCTCACCAGGGTCAGCGGCTTGTTGCGGATGTACTCGTACGAGCCCGGCCCGAAGCCCGCGGTGGTCACCAGGATGCCCTTGATCGCACCGTGGTGGCGCACCGTCGAGTCGAGGTCACGCACCGCGGTGGGGGAGACCGTCGAACGGTAGCGCTTGGCCTGGATGACGATCCGCCCGCCGGTCACCGGGTCGAGGTCCTCCGCGACCACGTCCACCCCGGCGTCGCCGCTGCGCGCCGTCGTCATCACCCGGAAGCCGCGCAGCCGGAACAGCTCGGCGATCAGCTCCTCGAACTCGATGGGGTCCATCGCGAAGAGGTCCGGGTCGTCCTCGCCGCCCTGCCCGGCCACACTGCCGCCGACCGTCTCCGGCAGCCGGTCCGGACGCACCTCGTCCAGCCGCTCGGGCCGCGCCGACAGCACCCCGCCCAGGCCCTGGAAGCACTCCACGGCCGCCACCCGGTCCAGCGCCAGACCGGAGAACTCGCCCCGGTCCACCGTCACGGTGGTGAGGAAGCGCTCCGCCTCCCGGCCGGTCGCCGGGTCGATGCCGCGGACGAAGCCGTTCAGCACCACCGAGGCCAGCATCCCGTCCCCGTCCGCCCGGTACAGCTCGGCCACCACCCGCAGCGCGGTCTGCGCCAGCACCTCCCGGTACAGCGCCTTGCGCTCGGTCGCCGGGCGGGCCACCTCGGCCTCCCGGTCGTCCGACTTCACGTACCGCACCCGGGCGGCCGCCGGGACCACGTCCGGGCCAGGCAGCTCCCAGTTCACCACCAGCTGGCGGCCGGAGGCCTCCCAGGCCGCCACCAGCCGGTGCGGGAAGCCCTCCGGCCAGCCAGCCGAGGCGTACAGCACGGCGGTGAAGTACTCCTGCACCGCCTCCGCCTCGCCGGAACGCAGCCGGCGCAGCAACTCCTCGGTCCGGGCGGCCCGTTGCTCGTCCTCCCGGCGGAACCGGGCCACCCACTCCAGGTACTGCCCGTGGTACTCGGCCAGCCGCCGCTGCCGGTCCGCCTCCGCCGCCTGCGCCGCGTACCAGTCCTGCTCGAACCGCGCCCGGGCCTGCGCCACGTACTGCTCGTACTGCTGCCACACCCCGGGGTTGCGGGCCTGCACCGGGTCCGGCGGCGGCACCTGGTAGCGGGCCTGGTCCGGCATCGGCACCGGCTCGCCGAGCCGCCCCGGCTCGAACGGGGGCACCGGCCGCGGCGTCAGCAGGCTCTGCGGCCGGAACGCCGCCCGGCCCAGCCCGGCCGTCAGCAGCCCGCGCAACTCCTCCACCCGGCCGTCCAGTTCGGCCGTCCGCCGGGCCGCCTCGGCCTCCCGGGCCTGCTGGTGGGCGCGCTGCGCCTCGCGCTCGGTGCGGGCCGCCGCCTTCTCGGCCTCGCGCTGCTCCCGCTCCCGCCGGCGCTGCTCGGCGGCCTGGGCGCGCCACCTGGCCTCCTCCCGGCGCTGCTCCTGTCGCTGCGTCTCCGCCCAGACCGCCAGCACCCCGTCGTTCCGCCGCCCCGCCACGTCCACCCCTTCGTTCCACGCCGGTCCGCCGCGGCGCCCGCCTCCCGGCCGCGCCGCCGCCGCGCCCGCCACAATAGAACGTGCACCGGGGGAGTGCGCAAAGGGTCCGCGACCTGCGGCGTCGGCCGGGGGTGAACCGGCGTCAGGTCTGCGGCACCTCGGCGTACCAGCGCCACTCGGCGCGGCGCGCGCGGCCGGGCAGCGCGGTGCGGCCGGTGGCCCAGAGCAGGGTCGGCCAGGGGCCGGCGGGGTCGGGCGCCACGTCCGGGAAGAGCCGGGCGAGGGTGCGGCGGCAGGCGCCGGCGGGCGGCTCCCAGGGCAGCCCGAGTCCCTGGGTGACGTCGTGCACGTGGACCAGCGTCTCCACCAGGCCCATCGCGACGTACCCCGCCGGGTCGGCGAGCCCCCAGGGGTGGAAGGCGCGGACCCCGGGCCCCCTGGTCCGGGCGATCGCGACCATCAGCGCGCCGCTCGCCTCCAGGACCTCCAGCAGGCCGGGCGGGCCGTCCTCGCGCCGGGCGAAGACGAAGCTGTGCGGCCCGCCGGGGAAGGGCCGCCGGGCGAGGTAGGGCACGTAGTGGTCGCGGGGCGGCTCCTGGGGCCCGAGCTGGGCGGCGTAGGCGAGCAGGTCGTCCGCGAGGTGCTCGACGGTGGTCCAGCAGTCCCAGTCGACGGCGCCGGCCGGGCGGGACCAGTCGGCGTCGGAGGGCGCCGCGCGCAGGGTGTCCACGGCGAGCCGGAGTACGGCGGCCAGGTCGTCGGGGGTCACGGGGCCGGGCACGGGCGCGGGGTCGGTGGTGATCATGCGCGGGACGCTACCCGGTCGGGTGCGTCCGGGCGGCAGTATTCCCTCCTCGATGCCCCCGGGGGTATCTCTGCTACAGTCGATGACAGATACCCCCTGGGGTAAAAGGCCCCGCCAGGGCGCAGAGAAGGAGAGGCACGTGCTGCACCGCCGCGGCGCCGAACTGCCGGACGGCCCCGTCTGGGTGCACTGCGCCGGCGGCATGCGGGCCGCCATCGCGGCGTCCCCGCCGGACGCCGCCGGACGCGAGGTGATCGCCGTCGACGACTCCTTCACCTCCGCCGCCGAGGCCGGCCTCACGGTCGTCGCCGCCTGACCGCCTGACCGCCTGACCGCCTGACCGCCCGACCGCCCGACCGCCTCTCCCGGCACCGGCACCACCCCGCAGGAGCACCGCCATGCACCACCCCACCTCGAAGGCGACCCCCCGAATACCCGCCGCCGCCCCCGCGCGCGCAGCCGGCCTCCCGGGGGTGCGCCGATGACCACGCTGCTGCTGGCGCTCGCCGCCGGGGCGGTGGTCGGGCTGGTGCTCGGCGGGCTCGGCGGCGGTGGCGGCATCCTCGCCGTCCCCGCGCTGATCTACCTGCTCGGGTTCTCCCCGGCCGCCGCCAGCACCGCCGCCCTGCTGATCGTCCTCGCCACCTCGGTCTCCGCGATCGTCGCCCACACGAAGGCCGGCACCATCCGCTGGCGCACCGCCCTCGCCTTCGCCGCCGCCGGGCTGCTCCCCGCCGCCCTCGCCGGCGCGGCCGCCACCAGGCTGCCGCAGAGCGTGCTCACCGGCGCCTTCGCGGTGGTCGCCGCGCTCGCCGCCGTCCGCATGCTGCGCCCGGCCCGCCCGGTTCCGGCCGACGGACCGGGCCCCGCCGCCCGCCCCGGGCGGGCGGCCGCCTCCGGCGCCGGGCTCGGCGCCCTGACCGGCCTGCTCGGCGTCGGCGGCGGCTTCCTGGCGGTACCGGCCCTGGTCGGCGCGGTCGGGCTGACCATGGAGGCCGCCATCGGCACCAGCCTCCCGGTGATCGCCGTCAACGCCTCCGCCTCCCTGGTCACCCGGGGCGGCGGCGCGGCCGGACTGGACTGGGCGGTGATCGCCCCGTTCGCCGCCGCCGCCGTGCTCGGCGCCTGGGACGGCAAGCGGCTCGCCGCCCGCCTCTCCGGGGCCGTCCTCCAGCGGACCTTCGCCGTCCTGCTGCTCGGCGTCGCCGCCGTGATGGGCGTCGACGCCCTGCTCTGACCCCGAAGGCCCCTCTTCCTTCCCCCAATTTCCCGTTCCCCTCTCGACAGGAGCCTCCATGGCCACGCTCACCGAAATCACCCCGGCCCAGGCGCGCCCCCGCCTCGCCGCCCTCACCGTCGTCGACGTCCGCACCCCGGGCGAGTACGCCGCCGGACACGTCCCCGGCGCCCTGAACATCCCGCTCGACCAGCTCGACCGGGCCCTCCCCGCGCTGCGCACCGTCGCCGCGCGCGGCGAACTCCTCATCGTCTGCGCCTCCGGCAACCGCTCGGGCCGGGCCTGCGAGTCGCTGGCCGCGGCCGGCATCCCGGCCGCCACCCTGGTCGGCGGCACCAGCGCCTGGGCCGCCGCCGGACACGAGGTCGAGCGGCCCGAGGGGGCCCCGGCGCGGGCGCCGTGGGCGATGGACCGCCAGGTCCGCTTCGCCGCGGGCGGCCTGGTGGTGGCGGGCCTGCTCGTCGACCTCGCCCTGCCCGGCGCCCGCTGGGTCTCGGCCGCGGTCGGCGCGGGCCTGGTCTTCTCGGCGGCGACCAACACCTGCGCGATGGGCTCCATGCTCTCCCGCCTTCCGTACAACCGCCCCCGCCCCGGCCAGGCGGCGGCCCTGGAGGCCACCCTCGCCGCCCTCACCGGGGCCCGCTGATCCCGTCCGGAGGCCCCGCCGCCGACCCGCGCGCCGTCCACCGGCTCCCGGTCCGGCGGCGGGGCCGTGTCCTCCCTCGGCTGTTCCGGCCGCCGCGAGCGCGACGAGGGCCTCGGCCACGTCGTCCGTCCGGTCACCGGAGAGGGCGAGCGCCACGGCGGCCCGGGCCCGCACCGCGCTTTCCCGGCTGTCGGTGGCCGCCGGTAGCCTCGGGGGTTCGGACGGTGTGCGGCGAGGTGGCGGGTGAGCGTGACGGGCGGGTGGGTCTCCACCGGGCTGGGGTGGCGGGACGGCCGGGCGGTGCTGAGCGCGGTGCACGGGAAGCGGGTGCACGAGCGCGAGGTGGTGCCGGGGGTGGAGGTCGGCTGGCTGCTCGGCGGGCCGCGGCGGTGCATCGGGGCGTGGCTGGAGGGCCAGGACGAGCGCACGCCCTGCCCGCACCACGCCGTGATCGCGCCCGAGGGCGCCGCCGTGCAGTGCGCGTCCTGCCAGAGCGTGGACCGCGGGCTGGCGCTGGCCCGGGACCAGATCCTCGACGACGGCCGCACCTACCGGCTCTATCTCGCCTGGTTCGGCGAGGGGCTGCTCAAGGTCGGGCTGACCGCCGAGCAGCGCGGCACCAGCCGGCTGCTCGAACAGGGAGCGCTCGCCTGGACCTTCGCCGCCCGGGGATCGCTGCCCGCCGTCCGCCGTGCCGAACTCACCGTCGCCGCCTCCGGGTTGGCCCGGGAGCGGTTCAAGAGCCGGCTGAAGGTGGACCACTGGTGGGAGCACGGCGACGCGGAGCACCGCCGCGCGCTGCTCACCGAGGCCCGCGCCCGGGCGCACGAACTGCTGCGCGGGCACGGCCTGGAGCTGCTGGCGGACCACCCGGTCACCGACCACGTCGGGGTCTTCGGGCTGAGCGGCGGCGCCCCCGACGTCTACCACGCGGTCGAGGGCCTGGCGGACGGCGCGGTGCTGGCCGGGCGGCTGCGCCCGCCGATCGGCCGGCACCTGCTGCTCGACCAGCCGGACGGCGGCGCGCCGCTGCTCCTGGACACCCGGCTGCTGACCGGCTGGACGCTCGCCCCGGCCGCCGGGCGGCCGTCGGCGGGGCTGACGCTGAGGGAGCGGGTGCGCCCGGCCGAGCCGGACACCCAGGAGGCGCTGTTCTGAGCGCTTCCCGACGCACCGCGTCGACGAGGGCGCCGGGCCCGCCGTCCTCTGCCCGCACGGCGAGCCGACCTGGGGCTACCTCTTCCGGGACGTGGTGCGCCGCCTCGCGCCCGCCCACCGGGTCGTCGTCCCCGACCACACGGGCTTCGGCGAGAGCGCCACGCCCGGCACTTCCTGCCGCTGTTCCGGGAGGCCTTCCCGGACGGCCGGGTGGTGGAACTCCCCGGCGTCGGCCACTACAGCCCGGAGGACGCCCCGGACGCCGTCGCCGGCCACCTGCTGCGCTTCCTCGCCGACACGGCGGGCGCGGTGGGCGGCTGAGCCCCGGTCACCCCAGCTTCCCGCGCAGCGCGCCCGGCCCCGAGCGGGACCGCCGCGACACCGGCGGGCGCGAGGGGCGGACGTCCGGCCGCCCGGCGGGCTCCTCGGCGGGCGCGCCGGCCCGCGCCGCCGCCCGGGCGGCGGCCAGCGCGACCCGGGCCAGCAGCGGGTCCTCCCGGACGCCCGCCGCGCGCTTCGCGGCCTGGCAACGGGTGCACCAGAGCGGCGAGGCGGGCCCGTCGGGGTACACCATCGCCTCCGGTGGCAGGTAGTGGCTGCCGCACTCGACGCATTCGAGGACCAGCCTCATCCGACGATCACCGTCCCGGATCCGTGGCACCGACCGCACGGCGACCAGTAGACGTGGATCTTGGGCACCATGCTCCCTTCCTCGTCCCGTTCGACCGTGGCTTCGGTCTTCTGGGTCCCCCCGGACCCGCCGCATCCGGAGCAGGCCTGAACCTCGGGCATATGCACACTCCTTTTCGGCGGGGACCACGGTAGCGCGAAACGGACGGAGTCAGCACCGATCCTGACGCACGGTCGAAGAAGCGGGGCGTGCGCCGCCGATCCGCGCGCCGCCCGCGCCCCGCCGAGCGCCCCGGCTCAGCGGGCCACCGTGCGGAAGCCGCAGTTGCCGCTCGTGGAGTCGGGGGTGTTGCCGGTGCGCGCGGCCACCCGGTAGCGGTTGCAGTAGGAGTCGTGGCACAGGTAGGAGCCGCCGCGCAGCACCCGCCGGGCCCGGTCGGCGCCCGGCGCGGCGGCGGGGCCGCGCGGGTCGAAGCGCGGCGAGCGGGCGTAGTAGCCGGGGTCGAAGCGGTCGGCGCACCACTCCCAGACGTTGCCGGCCACGTCCACCAGGCCGAAGCCGTTCGGCGGGTAGCCGCCCACCGGGGCGGTCGCGACCCAGCCGTCCTCGCCGGTCGGCAGATCGGGGAAGCGGCCCTGCCAGATCCGGCAGCGGTGCGCGCCGTCCGGGCGCAGCTCGTCGCCCCAGGGGTAGCGGCGGCCGGCCAGCGGGCCGCGGGCGGCGTACTCCCACTCGGCCTCGGTGGGCAGCCGGCGGCCGGCCCAGCGGCAGTAGGCGAGCGCGTCCCGGTGGCTGACGTGCACCACGGGGTGGTCGCCGAGGTCCCCGGCGTCGCCGAGCGGGCCGTAGGGGTGGCGCCAGTCGGCGCCGCGCACCTCGACCCACCAGGGCGCGGCGGGGGAGCGGCCGAGCACGTCGGCCGGGCCGGCGAGGACGAACAGGTGGAAGACGGCGGAGGAGCCGGCCCGTTCGGCGTCGGTGCGGTGGCCGGTGGCCTCGACGAAGGCGGCGAACCGGGCGGTGGTCACCGGCTCGGTGTCGATGGTGAACGGCGCCAGTTCCACCTCGTGCACGGGCGTCTCGCCGTCCGCCGGGTACCCCTCCCCGAAGGCGTCGCCCATCGCGAACACCCCGCCGGGCAGCGCCGCCTCGGGGTGCGCGGGCCGCTCGGCCGCGGTCCGCGGCGGCGGAGGCGGCGGTAGCGGGACGGGCCCGGCCCCGGCCGGGGAGGACGGCAGGCAGCAGGCGCGGGCGGCGGGGGGTTGACTCATGGGCCCAAGCTATAGCACTTTGCACCTAGGTGAGAATGCACCCAGGAGGACATCCGAGGAACCGGCGGGAGCCGGGGAGAGGGCACCGGTTGAAGTTCGAACACGTTCTGCTCGGCCTGCTGAGCCTGCGGCCGCGCAGCGGCTGGGACCTCAAGGAGTGGCTCGCGGGGGAGGGCCAGTTCGTCCGCTCCCACGCCCACCCGAGCCAGATCTACCGGCTGCTCAAGCGGATGGCCGAGCAGGGCTGGGTGGTCTACGAGACCGACCCGCGCGACGGCCGCCCGGACGCCAAGGTCTACCGGCTGACCGAGGCCGGCCGGGCCGAGCTGGTCCGCGAGGCCCGCTCCCCGTACCAACCGACCAGCCGCTTCCAGGACCCGGACTTCATGGCCCGGTTCTTCTTCTCCGCCCAGCTCGCACCGGAGCGGCTGATCCCGCTGATCGACACCGAACTCGCCTACCGCCGCCGCCAGATCGCGGTCATGCGCCCCCGGGACCGCTCCCTGCCCCTCCCCGCGGGCACACCGGAGGCGGACGTCCGGCGGATGCGGATGATCCGCGAGATCACCCACGAGTACGGCACCTCCGCCGTCGACGCCTGGCTCGACTGGCTGGAGCGGGTCCGCCGCATGCTCGCCGACGGAACCATCCCCACCACCAGCACCACCAGCCCCGAGGAGACGCCCCGGTGAAAGCCGTCCTGGTCATGTTCGACAGCCTCAACCGCCGCTTCCTGCCGCCCTACGGCTGCGACTGGACGGTGGCGCCGAACTTCGCCCGCCTCGCCGCCCGCGCCGCCACCTTCGACCACTGCTACGGCGGCTCCATGCCCTGCATGCCGGCCCGCCGCGAGATGCACACCGGCCGCTACAACTTCCTGCACCGCTCCTGGGGCCCGCTGGAGCCCTTCGACGACTCCGTCCCCGACCTGCTGGGCAAGGCGGGCGTCTACACCCACCTGGTCACCGACCACCAGCACTACTGGGAGGACGGCGGCGCCACCTACCACAACCGCTACGACAGCTACGAGTTCTTCCGCGGCCAGGAGGGCGACAAGTGGAAGGGCCACGTCGCCGACCCGGAGATCCCCGAGACGCTCTCCTGGCGCGCCGGCCCGATGTGGCGCCAGGACTGGGTCAACCGCCAGTACCTGGCCGACGTCGCCGACCACCCGCAGACCCGCACCTTCGACGCCGGCCTGGAGTTCATCGCCACCAACCGCGACCAGGACCGCTGGTTCCTGCAGATCGAGTGCTTCGACCCGCACGAGCCGTTCTACTCCTACGCCGAGCACAAGAAGCACTACCCGCACGACTGGGACGGCCCGCACTTCGACTGGCCCGACTACAAGCGCGTCACCGAGAGCCCCGAGGCCGTCGAGCACGCCCGCAACGAGTACGCCGCGCTGCTCACCATGTGCGACGACTCGCTCGGCCGCGTCCTGGACGCCTTCGACGAGCACGGCCTGTGGGACGACACCCTGCTGATCGTCTGCACCGACCACGGCCTGCTGCTCGGCGAGCGCGGCTGGTGGGGCAAGAACATCCAGCCCTGGTACGACGAGAACATCCACACCCCGCTGTTCGTCTGGGACCCGCGCAGCCGGGCCGGCGGCCGGCGCGCCTCGCTCGTCCAGACCGTCGACCTCGGGCCGACCGTGCTGGAGTACTTCGACGTCCCGCGCACCCCCGACATGCAGGGCCGCCCGCTCGCCGACACGGTCGCCCACGACACCCCGGTCCGCCCGCACGGCCTGTTCGGCGTCTTCGGCGGCCACGTCAACATCACCGACGGCCGCCACGTCTACATGCGCGCCTGCAAGGACCCGTCCAACCGGCCGCTGTTCGAGCACACCCTGATGCCCACCCACATGCGCGGCCACTTCACCCCGCAGGAACTGGCCGGCGCCACCCTGGCCGGCCCGCTGCCGTTCACCAAGGGCGTGCCCGTGCTGCGGATGCCGGCCAACGCCTGGGGCAACCCGTACGCCTTCGGCACCCTGCTGTTCGACCTGCACGCCGACCCGGAGCAGGAGCACCCGCTGGTCGACGACGAGCTGGAGCTGCGGATGGCCACGCTGCTCACCGAGGCGCTGCGCGAGAGCGACGCCCCCGCCGACCAGTTCGAACGGCTCGGCCTGCCCGCCGAGGGGCCGGTGACCGCCGGGCACCTGCTGGCCCGCGCCCAGCGGCCGCAGGCGCTCTCCGCCGGTGAGCCGCTGCCGCGGCCGGAGGACTTCCCCGACGGCCCGCTCTCGGTGCACACCCCGCTGCGCACCCTGCTCGCGGACGAGGGGGCGCGCGCGGCCGTCCTGGCCCGGCTGCCGATGCTGGACAACCCGGGGCTGCGGGCGATGCTGGGCGGGACCTCCCCGTTCCGGCTCGCCGCGATGGGCCCGGCCGTCCGCCCGGCGGACCTGCGGGCCCTCGCCGACACCCTGGCCGCCCTGCCGGTGCCGGACGGCGCACAGCAGGACGGCGCGTAACAGGACGGCGCGCGGCAGGACGGCGCGTAAACAGGGCGCGGGGGGGGGGGCCCCCCCCCGGGGGGGGGGCCCCCCCCCCGCCCCCCCCCCCGCCCCCCGCGCGCGACCAACGGAGGAGGC
>NZ_JBEOWI010000060.1:10836-47913 GCF_040296005.1 Kitasatospora sp. NPDC002551
CCCGGCCCTCGCGCAGCGGCGCGTCCCGCTCCCACCAGCGCTGCGGCAGCACGTCGACGGCGATCCCCGGGTGGCGGGCCGCCCCGGGGCTCAGCCCAGGGAACTGCGCAGGAACTCACGGTTCATCGCCGCGATGCTGGGCAGCGGGATGCCCTTGGGGCAGGCCGTCGCGCACTCGCCGGTGTTGGTGCAGCCGCCGAAGCCCTCGGCGTCCATCGCGGTCACCATCTCCCGCACCCGGGACTTCCGCTCCGGCGCGCCCTGCGGCAGCACGTTGAGGTGGACCACCTTGGCGGAGGTGAAGAGCATCGCGGACCCGTTGGGGCAGGCCGCCACGCACGCCCCGCAGCCGATGCACTCGGCGTGCTCGAAGGCGGTGTCGGCGGTCTCCTTGGGGACGGGCGTGGCGTGCGCCTCGGGCGCGCTGCCGGTCGGGGCGGTGATGTAGCCGCCGGCGCCGATGATCCGGTCGAAGGCGGAGCGGTCCACCACGAGGTCCTTGACCACCGGGAAGGCCGCCGCCCGCCACGGCTCGACGTCGATGGTGTCGCCGTCCCGGAAGTGCCGCATGTGCAGCTGGCAGGTGGTGGTCCGCTCGGGGCCGTGCGCCTGGCCGTTGATGACCATGCCGCAGGCGCCGCAGATGCCCTCGCGGCAGTCGTGGTCGAAGGCGACGGGCGTGTCGCCCCGGGTGATCAGCTCCTCGTTGAGGGTGTCCAGCATCTCCAGAAAGGACATGTCCGGACTGATCCCGCTGACCTCGTAGGTGGTCATCGAGCCGGGCGTGTCGGGGCCCGCCTGGCGCCAGATCCGAAGGGTGAGGTTCACGCGTAGCTCCGCTGGGTGGGGTGGACGTGCTCGAAGTCGAGGTGCTCGCGGTGCAGCACGGGCGCCTGCCCGGTGGCGGTGAACTCCCAGGCGGCGGCGTAGGAGAACTCCTCGTCGCGCCGGGCGGCCTCGCCTTCGGGCGTCTGGCTCTCGGTGCGGAAGTGGCCGCCGCAGGACTCGGCGCGGTGCAGCGCGTCCAGGCACATCAGCTCGGCCAGCTCGAAGTAGTCGACCAGCCGGTTGGCCTTCTCCAGCGCCTGGTTGAGCTCCTGGCCGGTGCCGGGCACCTTGATCCGGCGCCAGAACTCCTCCCGCAGCACCGGGATCCGCTCCAGCGCGCGGCGCAGCCCGGCCTCGTCGCGGGCCATCCCGCACTCGTCCCAGAGCAGCTCGCCGAGCTCGCGGTGGAAGGAGTCCGGGGTGCGGTCGCCGTCCACCGCGAGGATGAGGTTGAGACGGTCGGCGACCTCGGCCTCCACCGAGGCGATCTCCTCGTGGTCGGCCGGGACGGCGGGCAGCTTCTCGCGGGCCAGGTAGTCGTTGAGCACCGGCGGCAGCACGAAGTAGCCGTCCGCCAGGCCCTGCATCAGCGCGCTCGCGCCGAGCCGGTTGGCGCCGTGGTCGGAGAAGTTCGCCTCGCCGATCGCGAACAGGCCGGGAACGGTCGTCTGCAGGTCGTAGTCGACCCAGAGCCCGCCCATCGTGTAGTGGATCGCCGGGTAGATCCGCATCGGCACCCGGTAGGGGTCCTCGGCGGTGATCCGCTCGTACATCTCGAACAGGTTGCCGTACTTGGCCTCCACCGCGTCGCGCCCCATCCGGCGGATCGCGTCGGCGAAGTCCAGGTAGACGCCCTGCCCGCCTGGGCCGACGCCGCGGCCCTCGTCGCAGACGTTCTTGGCGGCCCGGGAGGCGATGTCGCGCGGCACCAGGTTGCCGAAGGCCGGGTAGATCCGCTCCAGGTAGTAGTCCCGCTCCTCCTCGGGGATCTCGGCCGGCGGCCGGGTGTCGCCCTTGGCCCTGGGCACCCAGATCCGGCCGTCGTTGCGCAGCGACTCGCTCATCAGGGTGAGCTTGGACTGGTGCTCGCCGGAGCGCGGGATGCAGGTCGGGTGGATCTGGGTGAAGCACGGGTTGGCGAAGTACGCGCCGCGCCGGTGTGCCCGCCAGATCGCCGTGGCGTTGGAGTTCTTGGCGTTGGTGGAGAGGTAGAAGACGTTGCCGTAGCCGCCGGAGGCCAGCACCACGGCGTCCGCGGTGTAGCTGGTGATCTCGCCGGTGACCAGGTCGCGGGCGACGATGCCGCGCGCCCGGCCGTCGACCACCAGCAGGTCCAGCATCTCGGTGCGGGCGTGCATCTCCACGTTCCCGGCGGCGATCTGCCGGGAGAGCGCCTGGTAGGCGCCGAGCAGCAGCTGCTGGCCGGTCTGGCCGCGGGCGTAGAACGTCCGGGAGACCTGCACGCCGCCGAAGGAGCGGGTGTCGAGCAGGCCGCCGTACTCGCGGGCGAACGGCACGCCCTGGGCCACGCACTGGTCGATGATCTCCACCGACACCTGCGCCAGGCGGTGCACGTTGGACTCGCGGGCGCGGAAGTCGCCGCCCTTGACCGTGTCGTAGAACAGCCGGCGGATCGAGTCGCCGTCGTTGCGGTAGTTCTTGGCCGCGTTGATGCCGCCCTGGGCGGCGATCGAGTGGGCCCGCCGCGGGGAGTCCTGGAAGCAGAACTGCACGACGTGGTAGCCCTGTTCGGCGAGCGTGGCGCCCGCCGCGCCGCCCGCCAGGCCGGTGCCGACCACGATCACCGTGTGCTTGCGCCGGTTGGCCGGGTTCACCAGCTTGGCCTCGAACCGGCGCTGGTCCCAGCGCTGCTCGATCGGCCCCTCGGGGGCCCGGGTGTCGGCGATCGGATCGCCGACGGTGTACTGCGGGTACGCGCTCAACTCACCACTCCGGTCATCACGGCCACGGGGACGGACAGGAAGCCCGCGGTCAGCACCAGCGCCAGGCCGTTGGCGGTGAGCTTCAACGCGCGGTCCCGGCGGGCGTTGTTGGCGCCGAGGGTCTGCGCCGCGCTCCAGAAGCCGTGCCGGATGTGCAGGCCGACGGCGAGCATCGCGACGACGTAGATCACGCAGGAGTACCAGGTCCCGAAGGAGGCCACGATGTTCTGGTACGGCCTGCCGTGCTCGGCGTTGGGGTTCACGGTCAGCGTGGTCAGGTCCAGGATGTGCCAGACGATGAACAGCGCCAGGATCACCCCGCCCCAGCGCATCGTCCGGGTCGCGTAGCTCGCCCGCCGCCGCTGGTGCGCGTACCTGGCCGGCCGGGCGGCGAGGTCGCGCCGGCTCAGCTGGTACGCGGCGACGCCGTGCAGCAGCACCGCGGCCAGCAGGCCCACCCGGGCGATCCACAGGAACCACTCGTGCCCGAGGAAGGGCTGGCCGAGGGTGCGCAGCCAGGCGGCGTAGCCGTTGATGTCGTCCGGCCCGAAGAAGACCTTGAGGTTGCCGAGCATGTGGGCGACCAGGTACAGCAGCATGACCAGTCCGCTGACGGCCATGACCGCCTTCTTGCCGACGGTCGACCGCCACAGCGTCACCAGGGTGGACGGGTGCCGGGCCGTCCGAGTCGCGGTTGTCATGGCGACAACGGTAGGGAGCGGGCGACGGTGCGTCCAAGACATGCCGCGGCTTGTGACGATAGCCTGCGCCTATGCTGGGAGCTGTGCAGCTCCAGCAACTCCGTTACTTCGTGGCCGTCGCCGAGACCCGCCACTTCACCCGCGCGGCCGAGGCGGCACACGTCGCCCAGCCGTCCCTCTCGCAGCAGATCCGCTCCCTGGAGCGGGAGTTGGGCGCCGAGCTGTTCCACCGCACGCGCGGCAACATCGCCCTCACCGACGCCGGGGACGCACTGCTGCCGCTCGCCCGGCGCATCCTCGCCGACACCGAGAGCGCCCGCCTCGCCGTCCAGGAGACCGTCCAGCTGCGCCGCGGCCGGGTGCGGCTCGGCGCGCCGCCGAGCCTGTGCACCAGCCTGGTGCCGGACGTGCTGCGGGTCTTCCGGGACCGCTACCCGGGCGTGGCGCTGGTGGTGCGTGAGGGCGGCTCGCGCGACCTGGTGCGCAGCCTCGCGGAGGGGGAGCTGGACCTCGCGCTGATCATCACCCCGCCGAGCGGCGAGGCGCAGCCCGCCCTGGCGCTCACCGAGCTGCTGCACGAGGCGCTGGTGCTGGTCTCCCGCGACGCGCCCGGGCGGCGGCGCCGGGTGCGGGTGGCGGAGCTGCGGGGGTGGCCGCTGGTGATGTTCCGGGAGGGCTACGACCTGCGCGAGGCGACCCTGGCGGCCTGCCGGGCCGCCGGCTTCGAGCCGGAGTTCGCGGTGGAGGGCGGCGAGATGGACGCGGTGCTCGGCTTCGTCCGGGCCGGGCTGGGGCCGGCCGTGCTGCCCGGCATGGTCGCCCACCGCTCGGGCCTCGCGGTGACCCCCTTCGCGGGCGAGGGCCTGGGCCGCACCATCGCCGTCGCGCACGGCCACGAGGTGCCGCCGACCCGCGCGGCCGCGGCGCTCCGCGAGACCCTGCTGGCCCACCTGCACGACGCCGCCCGGGACGGCGAGCTGCCGCTGGGGACCAGGCTGCTGCTGTAGGGGCCCCTTCTGCGGCCGTGGGCGCCCTTCGCGGGACACGGCGGGGCCCGGGACGCGTCGGCGCGCCCCGGGCCCCCGGTTCACGGACGTGCTCAGGCGGGCAGCACGGCCTCGATCGCGGCGATCACCTCGTCCGACTCGGGCTCGGTGCGCGGCCGGATCCGGGCGGTCACGGTGCCGTCCGGGCCGAGGACGAACTTCTCGAAGTTCCAGGAGACGTCCCCGGCCTGACCCTCGGCGTCGGCGGTCTCGGTCAGCCGCGCGTACAGCGGGTGCCGGTCCTCGCCGTTCACGTCGGTCTTCTCGAACAGCGGGAAGGTCACGCCGTAGGTGGTGGAGCAGAAGGTCCGGATCTCCTCGGCACTGCCCGGCTCCTGGCCGGCGAACTGGTTCGACGGGAAGCCCAGCACGGTGAAGCCGCGCCCGGCGTACCGCTCCTGGAGTCGCTCCAGGCCGGCGTACTGCGGGGTGAGGCCGCACTTGGAGGCGACGTTGACGATCAGCAGCGCCTTGCCCTTGTAGTCGGCCAGCGAGGCGGCCTCGCCGGACAGCGTGCGCAGCGGGATGTCGTACAGGCTCACGGTGGGGTCCCCTTCGGAGGAGGTCGTCGGTCGTGGTCGGGGCCGCGTCGGCGGGCGGGCCCGCGCCGGTACGGTATCCCGCCCGGCCGGCCCACCCGGTCAACCGCGTCCGGTCGGCGGGTGTTCCGGCGCGTGCGGGCCGGTGGGGGCGCGCCGGTGGCCGGCGTGCGGGGGCGGTGGCGGTGCGCGCCGGGCGGATCACGCCGGGCCGGAGCGCTCCAGGACGGCGATCCGCTCGGTGACGGCGGCGAAGTCGGCGCTGAGCCAGCGCTCGGGCCGCATCCGCACGGTGACGTCCGCCGTCAGCTGCTCGGCGGTGGCCACCAGGTAGGCGGCGGCGGTGGCGGGCGGCAGGTAGCGGTGGGCCAGCGCGGAGCGTTCGTCCGGGTCGACCCGGTCCTCGATCGCCACCACCGGCCCGGCCACGCTCACGTACCGGCAGGGCGGCTCCTCCTGCTGGGCGCAGAGTGTGAACCGGCCGGCCTCCCGGATCCGGTGCGCCTTGACGGAGTCCCGTCCCGTCAGCACGGTGATCAGTCCGCCGGGCCGGTAGGCGTACCAGATCGGCACGGTGAGCGGGGCCTCGCCGGGCTCCCGGCCGGCGACGGACAGGACGCCGACGTGCACGCCGGCCAGGAAGTGCTCGCACTCGGCGCGGGTCATCGCGAAGGACACGGTGGGGCCTCCCGGGCAGGAAGGCCCGCGCGCGGAGGTCGCGCGCGGGCGGTCCTCGGTACGTACCCGCACCGCCTGCGGACGGAACGCCCGGGCGCGCGGGGGCGGCGGGGGCCGTCCCGGCGGAGCGGCGAGGACGGCGGGCGGGCGCCGCCGGTCGTCCGCCCGCTCGAAGGGCGAACGTGCGTACCCGTCCGAGGCCGGGATTCCGGGTCTGAAGTGTCGTTGATGTGCCATCCACGTGAAGGAATGGTGTGCGAGGTTGGCCGGTCCCGGGCGGCTGGGTACCGTCGGTGGCACGCCGGACCCGTCATGGTTGCCATGTTCAACAGGGGGTCACGGCAAGGGGGTTCGGGACCGTCCGGAGAGCAGGGGAGCTCCGGTCGTCGGGTCCCGTGCAGCACGCCCGCCTGCGCCGGCCCGTCCCGCGCGTCCCAGCCGCCACCGCAGCACCGCAGTCACCAGCAGCACTGCAGCCATCAGCAGCAACGCACCCGCAGCAACGCACCCGCAGCGATGCGCCGCCCGCGGCGCGCCGCCGTGCCGGTGCGCGGAAGGAACCTCCCGATGCCTCGACGCCGTGCCCTGCCCGCCTGCCCCGCCGCTTCCGTGTCCGCCGCTTCCGCCTTCGCCGCTTCCGCCTTCGCCGTCGTGTCCGCCGCTCCCGCCGCCCCGACGGTGGTGCGCCGGTGAACCGCCTGCCCGGCGGGCGCAAGAGCCCGCCCGCCGCCCCGCGCCGCAGCGCCCCGCCCGGTCATGCCCGTCCCCGCCGCCTGCCGCGCCGCCGCAGCCCGGCCGCCGTCCTGCGCGCCGTGCCCTGGCGCCACGACCTGCCCGCCTCCCTGGTGGTCTTCCTGGTCGCCCTCCCGCTCTGCGTCGGCGTCGCCGTCGCCTCCGGCGTGCCCGCCGAACTCGGCCTGGTCACCGGCATCGTCGGCGGCCTGGTGGTCGGCGCCCTGCCCGGCAGCAGCCTGCAGGTCAGCGGCCCGGCCGCCGGCCTGACCGTCCTCGTCCACGAGGCCGTCCAGGAGTACGGCGCGGGCGCCCTGGGCGTCCTGGTGCTGCTCACCGGCCTGCTCCAGCTCGCCATGGGCGCCCTGCGGCTGGGCCGCTGGTTCCGCGCCATGTCGGCCTCCGTGGTGCACGGCATGCTGGCCGGCATCGGTCTGACCCTGGTGCTCGGGCAGCTGTACGCGCTCGCCGACCGCCGCGCCCCCGGGACCGGTCCGGAGAAGCTCGCCGGCCTGCCCGCGCTGCTGCGCGACGCCGTCACCGGGGCGGCCAGTCCCAGCGCGGTGGCGCTCGGCACCGCCACCCTACTGGTGCTGATCGCCTGGAAGTAC
Source organism: Kitasatospora sp. NPDC002551 (assembly GCF_040296005.1). Taxonomy (NCBI): domain Bacteria; kingdom Bacillati; phylum Actinomycetota; class Actinomycetes; order Kitasatosporales; family Streptomycetaceae; genus Kitasatospora; species Kitasatospora sp. NPDC002551. The sequence goes on from NZ_JBEOWI010000060.1 coordinate 17,915, forward strand.
CTGCCGTCCCGGCTGGCCCGCGCGCTGCCCGGCCCGCTCGGCGCCGTCGGCCTGGCGGCCGCCGTCACCGCGCTCGCGGACCTGCCGGTGGCGCGGATCGAGGTGGCCGGCCTGCTCGACGTCGTCCAGTTGCCCGACCATGCCGCGCTCGGCGCGCTGGCCACCACCGCCGGCGTCGGCACCGTCCTCGCCTTCACCCTGATCGCCTCCGCCGAGACCCTGTTCAGCGCGGCCGCCGTCGACCGGATGCACCACGGCCCGCGCACCCACTACGACCGCGAACTCACCGCCCAGGGCGTCGGCAACGCCCTCTGCGGGCTGCTCGGCGCGCTGCCGATGACGGCCGTGATCGTCCGCAGCGCGACCAACGTCCAGGCCGGCGCCCGTACCAAGGCCTCCCGGATCCTGCACGGCGGCTGGCTGCTGCTGTTCACCGCCCTGCTGCCGGGCGCGCTCGGCCTGGTGCCGGTCACCGCGCTGGCCGCCGTCCTGGTCCACGCGGGTGCCAAGCTCGTCCCCGTGCGGCGGATCGCCGGGCTCTGCCGCGACCACCGGGGGGAGGCGGCGGTGCTCGCCGTCACCACCGTCTCGGTGATCGCCACCGACCTGTTCGAGGGGGTGCTGATCGGCATCGGCCTGGCCGTGGCCAAGTCCGCCTGGCAGACCTCCCACCTGCAGATCAGCCTGGAGGAGCCGCCCTCAGCCCCCGGCGGGCAGGAGGCCGTGCTTCGCGTCCGGCTGACCGGAAACGCCACCTTCCTGCGGCTGCCCCGGCTGCTGGACACCCTCGAACGCCTCCCGGCGGACCGCCCGGTCGAACTCGACTGGTCCGGGCTGCGCCACCTCGACCACGCCTGCACGGTCGCGCTCACCGCCTGGGCGGCGCAGCACCGCGCCCGCAGCTCCGCCCCGCTGGCGGTCGACCCGCCGCTGCCGACCGTGGTCTGAACGACTCGCTAGCCTGGTGGCCCGGTGGTCCTGCGGCAAACCGGGCCGCGCCGGGCCGCACTGGGAGGAGAAGCAGCCGTGATCGCAGCCTTTTCGGTCACCCCGCTCGGGGTCGGCGAGGACGTCGGGGAGGCGGTCGCGGCCGCCGTCAAGGTGGTCCGCGCGAGCGGGCTGCCCAACCGCACCGACGCGATGTTCACCAGCGTCGAGGGGGAGTGGGACGAGGTGATGCCGGTGATCCGGGAGGCGATCGAGGCGGTCAAGGCCTACAGCAACCGGGTCAGCACCGTCATCAAGATCGACGACCGGGCCGGGGTCACCGACGGCCTCACCCGCAAGGTCGCCTCGGTGGAACGCCACCTGGCCGGCGGCTGAGCCGCCCGGGCCGGCCCGCCCCCGTGCGAGGGCGGGCCGGCCCCTCGCTTTTCTTTCTTGACTGATCGATCTGGAAAGGACTACCTTTCAGGCATGGCGCGAACCAAGGAATTCGACCCCGACGCGGTGCTCCAGTCGGCTCTGGAGCTGTTCTGGCGGCGCGGCTACGAGGCCACCTCGATGGCCGACCTGGTCGAGCACCTCGGGATCGCCCGCGCCAGCGTCTACGCCACCTTCGGCAGCAAGCGGGAGCTGTACCTGCGCGCGCTGGAGCGCTACGGGCAGCAGCGGCAACCCGTCCTGCTCGCCGAACTGTCGCAGCCCGGCCCGGTCCTGCCGGCCGTCCGCGCCCTGGTCCGCCGCTTCGCCGGCGAGTCCGCCGAGGACGGCGAGGAGGGCCCCCGGCGCGGCTGTTTCGTCACCAACACGGCGGTGGAGCTGGCTCCGCACGACCCGGACGCCGCCCGCCGGGTGGAGGCCAACCTGCTCCACCTGGAGACCGTCCTGACGGCGGCGCTGGTGCGGGCGCGGGCCCAGGGCGAACTGCCCGAGGACCGCGACCCGCAGGCGATCGCCCGGATGCTGCTGGTGCTGTTCCAGGGCATGCGGGTGATCGGCAAGGCCGGCGACGGCTCGGCGCGCCTGCGCGACGCCGCCGACCAGGCCCTCGCGCTGCTGGACTGACCCGGCTCCCGCCCCCCTTCCGCCCGGCTGCTCCGCGCCCGGGGCCGTGGGCGGCTTTTTCTCTCTCAATTCTGAACCGAACGGTCAATTTAAACCCCCGATCGAGGAGTGCACGCATGACCCGCAGCACCACCCGCTTCGCCGGCAAGTCCGTCCTGGTCACCGGTGGTGGTAGTGGCATCGGCCGAGCCGTGGCCCTCGCCTTCGCCCGTGAGGGCGCCCGCGTCGCCGTCGCCGGCCGCACCGCGAGCGCCCTCGCCGAGACCGTCGCCCTGGTGCGGCAGGAGGGCGGCACCGCCGTCGCCCTCACCGGCTCGGTCTCCGACGCCGCCGACGCCGCCCGCCTGGTCCGCGAGACCGTCGAGCAGCTCGGCGGCCTCGATGTCGCCGTCAACAACGCCGGTGTCCTCGGCGGCATCGGCCGGACCGCCGACGTGGCCGACGAGGAGTGGCAGCGGGTGATCGACATCAACCTCAACGGCACCCGGCACGCCATGAAGCACCAGATCGCCCACCTGCGCGCCCATGGCGGCGGGGCGATCGTCAACATCTCCTCGAACCTCGGCACCCACCTGCGGGTCGAGAACCTCGGCGCCTACGCGGTCTCCAAGGCCGCCGTCGCCACCCTGACCCGCGCCGCCGCCCGCGACCACATCGCCGAGGGGGTGCGGATCAACCTGGTCAGCCCCGGCCCGATCGACACCACCATGTCCTCGCAGCCCGGCGAGAGCGCCGCCGACAAGGCGGACCGGATGAAGGGCGGCGTCCCGGCCGGCCGAGCCGGCGCCGTCGAGGAGGTGGCCGCCGCCGTCCTCCACCTCGCCTCCGAGGAGTCGGCCTTCACCGTCGGCGCCGACCTCGTCCTCGACGGCGGCATCACCGCCTGAGCCGCCGCCGCCCCACCGTGCCGCCGGCCGTCCGGGGGATCAGGCCGACAGTGCCTCGTCCTCGGCCGGCGGCGCGCAGGCGGCGGCGAGTTCGTCCAGCGAGAGCCCGAGCGCGAACGCCAGCGCGGCGACGGTGAAGAACGAGGGCGTCGGCGCCCGGCCGGTCTCGATCTTGCGCAGCGTCTCGGCCGACACCCCGGCCGCCGCCGCCACCTCGACCATGCTGCGCCCGCCCCGCGCCTCGCGCAGCAGTACGCCGAAGCGCTCGCCGCGCTCGCGTTCCCCGGGGGTCAGCGGAGTCCTCACCATGCCCCGATGGTAGGCCACGGCGCTTCGGGCGTGGCTCGACACGGCCTCGACCGTGATACAAATACCGGTATAAGAATTGGAGACGGCTGGTCGGAGGACCTCATGGTGGAGCTCAAGTCGGAGGCGGCGCTGGCCGCGATGCGGGAGGCGGGGCGGGTGGTCGCCACCGCGCTCGCGGAGGTGGAGCGGGCGGCCGGCGTCGGGGTGAGCCTGCTGGAACTGGACGAGGTGGCCCGCGGGGTACTGCGCCGGGCGGGGGCGACCTCACCGTTCCTCGGCTACCGCCCCTCGTTCGCCCCGGTGCCGTTCCCGGCGGTGATCTGCGCCTCCGTCAACGACGCGGTGGTGCACGGCATCCCCGACGGCTACCGGCTGCGTGACGGCGACCTGGTGAGCATCGACTGCGGCGCCGTCCTCGACGGCTGGGCGGGCGACGCCGCCGTCAGCTTCACCGTCGGCACACCCCGCCCCGAGGACCTCCACCTCATCGACACCACCCGCCGCGCCCTGGAGGCGGGCATCGCGGCGGCCGTGGCCGGCCACCGCACCGGCGACATCGCCCACGCCATCGGCACCGTCGCCCGCACCGCCCGCTACGGCCTGCTCGAAGGCTTCGGCGGCCACGGCATCGGCCGCCGCATGCACGAGGACCCCCACCTCCCCAACGAGGGCCGTCCCGGCCGGGGCTTCCCCCTCAAGCCCGGCCTGGTCCTGGCCATCGAACCCATGCTCATCGCCGGCGGCACCGACACCCACACCACCGACCCCGACGGCTGGACCCTCCGCACCACCGACGCCACCCGAGCCGCCCACATCGAACACACCGTCGCCATCACCGCCTCCGGCCCCCGCGTCCTCACCCTCCCCTGACACCCCGCCCGGGCACCTGTTCGCGCACGGTCGCGCGGGGCGGGACCGGCCCGTGGATCCCGGGGCCGGTGGAGCCGGGGGAGTGGCGGGACCGTCGGTCGGGTTGCGGGGACCTTGGACCCTGGGTGTGCTGGTCGGGAGCGGGAAGGGTGGTGGGTGCGGCCGGGCCTCCCCCCTGTTCGGCCGCGTCACGTTCGCAACTGTCGGAGGTCGTCATGCCAAGGTCCGTCGTCGTCGGTGTCGATGGTTCGCCCGAGAGCCTTGCCGCGCTGGACTGGGCGGCGGAGGAGGCGGCCCGGCGGGAGATGCCGCTGAAGGTCGTGCTGGCGTGGCCGACGGTGGTGACGCCGTTGTCCGTGCTCGGGACGGTGGACCTGGCGCGGCGGCAGGCCGACGTCACCCTGCGGGACGCCGAGCTGCGGGTGAAGGAGCGGTGGCCCGAGCTGACCGTCCAGGCCGTGCAGGTGCCGACCGAGCCGGTGCGGGCGCTGGTCGACGAGGTGAACGGGGAGCAGGAACCGGACGGTGCGACGGCCGAGCTGCTGGTGCTGGGCTCGCGCGGGTTTGGCGCGGTGACCGGGTTCCTGGTCGGGTCGGTGAGCCAGCGGGTGCTGACGAAGACGGACTGCCCGGTGGTGCTGGTGCGCCGCGGCGAGGAGGAGGACGCGGCCGGCGCCCGCGAGGTGGTGGTCGGCGTCGACCCGTTCGACGGTGCCGACGCGGTGCTCGCCCACGCCTTCGAGGTGGCGGAGCGGCGCGGCCTGCCGGTGCGGGCCGTGTACTCCTGGACGCTGCCGGCGACGTACCAGTACGCGGGCATCGCCGCCAGCGTCGACGTGACCGGCGAGATGCTCGTCTACGCCAAGGGCGAGCTGGCCCGGGTGGTGAAGCCCTGGCGGGAGAAGCACCCGGGGGTGACCGTGGTCGAGGAGGCCGTGAACGCCCGCCCGGCCAAGGCGCTCGCGGCCCGCGCGGCGGGCGCGGAGCTGGTGGTGATCGGCCGGCGGGTCCGCCGCTCGCCGATCGGCGCGCACCTGGGCGCCGTCGCGCACGCCGTCCTGCACCACGTGCCCTGCCCGGTCGCCGTCGTCGCGTACGAGAGCCAGGACGGCAAGCAGGAGGCCGGCGATGCGTGACCAGGTGCTGGTGGGAGTCGACGGCTCGGAGGCGAGCCTGGCCGCCGTGGACGTCGCGGCCCGCGAGGCGCGGCTGCGCGGCACCGGCCTGCGGATCGTGCACGCGTTCATCTGGCCGCTGATGAACGTCCCGCTCGGTCCGGCGAAGGACGGCCCGCCCCAGGGCGGCCTGCGCCACCAGGCGGAGGACGTCCTGCGGGACGCCCGGGCCCGCGCCGAGGCGCTCGACCCGCGGCTGGAGATCGAGACCGAGCTGGTCACCGGCGAGCCGCTGACCGTGCTGGCCCGCCACTCGGGGCAGGCCTCCCTGGTGGTGGTCGGCAGCCGGGGCCTCGGCCGGTTCGGCGCCCTGCTGATCGGCTCGGTGGCCGTGCACCTGGCCGCGCACGCCGCCTGCCCGGTGCTGATCGTCCGCGGCCGGCCGGACCCGGAGGGCCCCGTGCTGGTGGCGGTGGACGGCGGCGGGGTGGGCGCCGAGGCGCTCGGCTTCGCCTTCGCCGAGGCCTCCGCGCGCCGCGCCCCGCTGACCGCCCTGCACATCGCCCACCCGAGCACCAGCTGGCCCGACCAGGAGGAACGGGTGCTCGCCGAGGCGCTGGCCGGCTGGCGGGAGAAGTACCCGGACGTCGAGCTGCGCTCCGAGATCGTCGAGGCGCACACCCGCCCGGCGCTGCTGGAGGCGAGCCGGGAGGCGCAGCTGCTGGTGGTCGGCGCCCGCGGCCGCGGCGGCTTCGCGGGCATGCTGCTGGGCTCCACCAGCCAGGCGATGATCCAGCACGCGCACTGCCCGGTGGTCGTGGTCCGGCACGCGGAGGAGCCGGCGGACGAGGCCTGACCCGCCCTCCTCCCCGGGCCCGGACCGTTACCACGGTCCGGGCCCGGGGAGGTTCGGCGCCGGGGAGTTTTGGCCGGCGCCGCGCAGAACAGGAGGCATGCGGGAGCGGCGGCACGGGCGGCTGATGGTGATCGTGGCGGGCCTCGGCGCGCTGACGGCGGCGCCGGGGGTGATGCTCGCGTTCCGGATCACCAGCCCCTGGCCCGTCTCGGCGGTGAGCGCCGCGGCCGCGGGCACCGTGGCGGTGCTGGCGCTGTGGCAGGAGCGCGCCAAGCAGGCCTACAAGCAGGCCGACGACGACCGTGCCCGGGTCCTGAACGGCGCCCTGGCCCGCGCCGACGGCTCGCTGCTCCGGGTCCGGGAGGTGGCCGACCCGGTCCTGCTCGGCGTCCACCCGGCGGCCGCCGTCCCGTCCGAGGAGGGCGCGGCCGACCGGGTCCCCGCCTACGTGCCCCGGGACGCCGACGGCGAGCTGCGCGAGGCACTGGCCCGAGGCGGCTTCGTCCTGCTGGTGGGGGACTCGACGGCCGGCAAGTCCCGCTCGGCGTGGGAGGCGATGCGCGCCACGCTCGGCGACCACCTGCTGCTCGTGCCCAAGGACCGCGAGGCCCTGCCCGCGCTGGTCGCGCTGGCCGCCCGCGAGCGCCGCTGCGTCCTGTGGCTGAACGACCTCGAAGGCTATCTGGGCGCCGGCGGGCTGCGGCGCGAGGACCTCGGGCGGCTGCTGGGCGAGGACGGCCACCACCGCGTCGTCCTGGCCACCCTGCGCACCGCCGAGGAGGCCCTGCTGACCGGTGAGGACGAGGACCGGGGCGCCCCCAAGCACGCCGCGGAGGTGATCCGGCAGGCCCACCGGGTCTACCTGTCACGGCTGTTCAGCACCGCCGAGAGCGACCGGGCCCGGCTGCGCGCCTGGGACCCCAGGATCGAGAGCGCGCTCACCCTGGGCGGCGGCTACGGCCTCGCCGAGTACCTGGCGGCCGGTCCCGACCTGCTGCGGCTCTGGCAGGACGCCTGGAGCCCGAACACCAGCGCGCACGCTCCCGGGCACCCCCGGGCGGCGGCGCTGGTGACGGCGGCGGTGGACATCCGGCGGGCGGGGCACGCGGCCTCGATGCCCCGCGCACTCGTCGAGGCCGCCCACGCGTACTACCTGGAGCGGCACGGCGGCGAGCGGCTGCGCCCGGAACCGCCGGAGGAGGCCTGGGAGTGGGCGACGCGGCCGCGCCGGGCGACCACCGCGCTGCTCCAGCGGTCCGGGGACCGGGTCGGGGTGTTCGACTACCTGCTGGACGTCGCCCAGCGTGCCGCCGGGCCGACCGCGCTCGTCCCGGAACCCGTGGTGCGGCTGATCGTGACCGGGGCCGACCCCGCCGACGCCGAGCGGGCCGCCGCCACCGCGTACGCCCAGGGGCGCTACGAGCTGGCCGTCACGGGCTGGCGGCGGGCCGCCGCCGCACCGGGACCGGACGCGCTGAACAGCCGCAACAACGCCGCGCGCGCCCTGCGGCGGCTCGGCCGGCCCGCCGAGGCGCTGGCCGAGCACCGGGCGGTGGCCGCCGCCCGCACCGCGACGCTCGGAGCCGCCCACCCCGACACCCTGATCGTCCGCGACAACCTCGCCAACGTCCTGCGCGACCTGGGCCGCGTCGAGGAGGCGGAGGCCGAGCACCGCGCCGTGCTGGCGCTGCTGACCGAGGTCCGGGGCCCGGAGGACGCCTTCACCCTGTTCAGCCGGGACAACCACGCCGTCGCGCTGCGCGAGATGGGACGGCCGGCCGAGGCGGAGTCCGAGCACCGCGCGGTGCTGGACATCCGCGAGCGCGTCCTCGGGCCCGACCACCCGGACACCCTGCGCACCCGGCACCACCTGGCGCTGGCGCTCCGCTCCCTGGGACGGTCGGCGCAGGCCGGTGAACTCCTGGCCTCGGTCGTGGCGGGCCGCACCCGGGTGCTCGGCCCGGACCATCCGGACACCGCCGCCGCGGCCGCCGACCTGGCCGGGACCGCCTGAACGGACGCCCCGCGCCCTCCGGACCTCACCCCAGCAGCCGCAGCCGGGTGGCGGCGACGCCCACCCGAACGGTCTGGCCCCTGGCCAGCTCCAGCGCGTCGGCCTCGACGCCGTCGCCGAAGGCGACCAGCCGGTCCGACTCGACCGTCAGGACCAGCCGCCGGCCCGCGTCGAGCAGGCCGTGCACCCGGCCGGTGCCGGTGGCGGGGGAGGGCCAGGCCTCGCGGACGAACCAGGCGAGCGCCGGGGCGGCCGGCTCCGGCAGGGCGAGCGGGCCGCCGCGCTCCAGCCAGACGGAGCGGCACCAGCCGGTGCCGCCCGTCCCGGTGCCCACCAGCACGCCGGACGAGGCCTGCGGCTCGCCCTCGTCCGCGGCGCCGGAAGGACCCTCCTCGACGGCCAGCCGGTAGCGGGCCGTCTGGTGGCCGGGCTGGCCGACGTACACCTCGTTGAGCGCGAGCAGCCGCTGGGTGTCGTCGGCGACCGCCTCCACCATGGTCCGCTCCTCGGCGCGCCGCTCGGCGCCCGGGCCGACGGCGGCCGGCAGCAGCCGCGCCAGGTCCTGGGCCCGGTGCCGGACCAGGACGCCCGGATTGCGGCCGGGCTCCGCGTCCACGCCGATCACCGGCTGCCCGGCCAGGTACTTGGCGACGTTGGCGACCAGCCCGTCCTGGCCGACCACGACCACCACGTCCTCCGGCTCGAAGAGGAACCGCGGCAGGTCGGCGCGCTCGACCCGGGTGCGCCGCCAGTCCAGCGGCACGGCGCCGGCCGCCAGGGCGAGCGCCCGGCCCTGCCGCTCGTGGCGCCGCTCGATCTCCTCGACCGACCGGCCCCGGCTGCTCAGGAAGTACGCGGCCTGCCCGGGCGTGCCGTGGTGGGCGAGCAGCTCCTGGTACTCGGTGCGGCGGTGGACCAGGACCGCCCGGGGCGCGAGCGTCACCGCCCGTCTCCCTTGCCCGCGCCCGCGGCGCCCTCGCCGACGCCCGTGCCCGCCGCGCCCAGCTTGGCGAGCAGCCCGGTGAGCACGTCCGGGGTGAGGGTGAGGCTGTCGATCCGCGGCAGGTGCTCGGCCAGCCGCATCAGCGCGAGCGCCCGCAGCACGGCCGGGTCGGCCTGCTGGTGGGCGGCCAGCCAGGCCGCCTCGGCGGCGGCCCTGGCCTCGCCGAGCGCGCGGGCCGCGTCGGCCTCGGCGCCGGCGAGCCGGGTGCGGCGCTGCGCCTCGGCGTCGGTGCGGATCCGGTCGGCGACCGCCTCGTCCTCGGCCTGGAGCCGGCCGTTGGCCCCCTGCTGGGTGATCAGCTGTTCCTGCCGCCGGGCGAGTTCGATCCGGTTGGCGAGCTCGTTCTCGGCGATGCCGCGCTCGTGCTCGACGGCGACGGCGCGCCGTTCGAAGGTGGCCCGGTCGGCCTCCTGCTGGACCAGCTCGCGGGCGGGGGTGCGCAGCGCGCGCTCCACCTCCGGTTCGGGGCGCAGCGCGACCACCCGGACGGCGATGACGGCGAGCCCGGTCTCGGCCAGCCGGGGCTCGGCGGCGAGTCCGGCGGCCATCCGTTCGCGCACCGCGCTGATGCCGTCGGCCAGCGCGGTGGCGAGCGGGGTGCGGGCGAGCAGGCCGAGCGCGTGCTGCTGGGCGGTCTCGGTGAGCAGGGTGGCGAGCTGGTCGAGCGGGGCGGAGCGCCAGGCGCCGGTGTCGGGGTCGATGCCGAAGTCCACGCGGGCGGCGGCGGTGGCCGGGTCGGTGATCCGGTAGGTGAGGGTGCCCTGGACGGTGACGTCCTGGAAGTCGGCGGTGCGGGCGTGGAACAGCATGGCCAGCTCGCGGTCGTCGACCGGGACCTCGGAGAGCACGGCGGTGAGCGGGCGGAACCAGAAGGCGAGGCCGGTGCCGTCGTGGACGAGCCGCCCGCCCCGGACGTGGCGGATGTGGGCGGTGGGCAGGGCGCGCAGGTGGCGCAGCCCGAAGCGCTTGGTGATGTCGGCCATCGGTGACTCCTTTTCGTCGGAATGACGATATTGGGCTCGATCGATTCTCGTCAAGGTGACGAAAAAGGGTGGCCCGGGTCCCGCCGCCGTGTTCGTGGGAGGATCGACCGGTGCTGAGGATGCGAACGACGAGGCTCCCCGCCGCACTGCTGGCCGCGGCCTGCGCGACCGCCGCGGCCTGCGCCACCGCCACGCTCGGCGCCCCGCCGGCCCGCGCGGCGGACGGGGGCGGCGAGGCCTTCACCATCGGCGACCCGCGGATCACCGAGTCCAGCGGCCTCGCGGCCAGCCTGCGGCACCCCGGGGTCTACTGGACCCACAACGACAGCGACGACGGCCCGTACGTCTACGCCGTCGACTCCCGGGGCCGCACCGTGGCCACCGTCACCCTGCGCGGGACCGAGCCGCGCGACGTCGAGGCGGTCTCGCTCGGTCCGGACGGCCGGCTCTACGTGGGCGACATCGGCGACAACCTCGGCGGCAAGTGGCCCGAGGTCTGGATCTACGCCTTCGCCGAGCCCGCCGAACTCCGCGACCAGAGCGTCCAGGTGACCCGCTACAAGGTCCGCTACGAGGACGGCCCGCGCGACGCCGAGGCGCTGATGGTCCACCCGGTGACCGGCCGCGCCTACATCGCGAGCAAGAAGCAGGGCGGCGGCGGCCTCTACCAGGGCCCGGAGCAGCTCTCCGCGACCGGCGTCAACACCTTCCGCCGGATCGCCGACGCCCCGTGGACCACCGACGGCGCCTTCTCGCCGGACGGCACCCGGCTGGTGCTGCGCGGCTACTTCTCGGCCACCCTCTACCGCTGGAAGGACGGCGCGCCGAGCGGCGGCGAGTCGCTCAGCACGCCGTTCCAGCGCCAGGGCGAGTCGGTCACCTTCAGCGCCGACGGCCGGGCGCTGCTCTACGGCAGCGAGGGCAAGGACAGCCCGGTCTGGCGCTCCCCGCTGGCCGGCGACCAGCTGCCCGACGCGGTCGGGCCGCAGCCGAGCGCCACGCCGGCCCCGTCCGCGCCGCCGTCCGGCGAGGCGGCGGCCCCGCCCTCGGAGGGCGCCGCCGCCGGCCCCTCCTCGTCCTCGGCCGGCGCCGGGGACCAGACGCTCGGGGTGGTCTTCCTGCTCGCGGTGGCGGGCGCGGTGTTCGGACTGCGGCGCAGGAAGCGCGACGGCTGACCCCGGAGCTGCCCGGAAGGACCGCCGCCGGCCGCCGCCGCGACCGGAGCGCACCGGGTCGGACGTCGGCGAACGACCCGCCGCTGCCCGGGCCGGAGCGCGGGCCGGTCGGCACGCCACGCCCAACAGCGCCGATCTGTCGCCGATTTGTGACAAAGGTTGGCCAACACCGGCCCCACGGGCGGTTTTCGTGGACGTAGTGTTCCGACTATGTCACGGAGAAGCCGCCGCACGCCCTCCTCGGAGCCCCACGACACCTGGGTGCCGCGCCCCCGGCGCCGCGAGACCCCGCTCGGCCTGCTCGGTCACGGCGTGAAGTTCCTCGGCTACAGCACTCTCGCGGGTGTACTGCTCGCGGGCATCGCCCTGCCGGCCGCCGGCGCGCTCGGGCTCGGGATGAAGAGCGGCGTCGAGGAGTTCGACACCATCCCTGACGACCTGAAGACCCCGCCGCTGACCCAGGCCAGCTGGATATTCGACGCCAAGGGCCAGCAGATAGCCAAGGTGTACGAGCGCGACCGACGGGTGATCACCGCCGAGGAGATGGGCCCGCTGATACGCCAGGCCCAGGTGGACATCGAGGACGCGCGCTTCTACGAGCACGGCGCCGTCGACCTCAAGGGCGTGCTGCGCGCGATCACCAAGAACGCCGAGAGCGGCACCGCCGTGCAGGGCGCCTCGACCCTGACGCAGCAGTACGTGAAGAACGTCAACGTCGAGAAGGCCGGCGACGACGTGGCGGCCGTCCGGGAGGCCCAGCGCAAGACCCTCGGCCGCAAGGTGCAGGAGCTGAAGTACGCCATCAAGCTGGAGGAGGAGCTGACCAAGGAGCAGATCCTCACCAACTACCTGAACATCACCTACTACGGCCAGCAGGCCTACGGGATACAGGCGGCGGCCCAGCGCTACTTCAGCAAGAACACCAAGGACCTCACCATCGCCGAGGCGGCCACCCTGGCCGGCCTGGTGCAGAACCCCTCCCAGTTCGACCCCAAGGCCCACCCCGAGGCCTCGCGCAAGCGCCGCGACGTCGTGCTCGACAAGATGGTGGAGAACAAGCACCTCACCCCGGAGCAGGCCAAGGAGGCCAAGACCGGGCCGGTCGTGCTGCGCTACCAGGCACCGCAGAACGGCTGCATCACCGCCGACGCGGGCATGGGCTTCTTCTGCGACTACGTCAAGCACGTGATCAAGCAGGACCCGGTCTTCGGCAAGACCGCCGCCGAGCGCAAGAAGCTCTGGGACATGGGCGGCCTGCTGATCCACACCACCCTGGACCCGGTGAAGCAGGCGGCCGCGCTCAGGGCGGTGACCGCGAAGGTCAAGGTCACCGACGACGTGTCGGCGGCGATGACGATGGTGGAGCCGGGCACCGGCAAGATCCTCGCGATGGCCCAGACCCGCCCCTACGGGATCGACCCGGGCAAGCGGCAGACCGTCGTCAACTACAACGTGGACGCGGCGATGGGCGGCGGCAACGGCTTCCAGCCGGGCTCCAACTTCAAGCCGATCGTGGCCGCCGCCGGACTGGAGGCGGGGCTCACCTCCACCCAGTCCTACCCCTCGCCGAACAAGATGGACTGGCCGACGATGAGCACCTGCGACGGCACCTGGAAGAACCTGGAGAAGGGAAGGAAGGGCGGCGCCATCCCCAACGAGTCGGCGGGCGAGGTCGGCCCGTACGAGCTCAAGGAGGCGATGGCGCTCTCGGTCAACACCTACTTCGTGCAGATGGAGCAGGAGATCGGCCTCTGCGCCGTCAAGCAGATGGCCAACAAGCTCGGCGTGCTGACCAAGGCGAGCGGAAAGCCGCTGGAGGAGCTGCCCGCCCTGGGCCTGGGCACCCAGGAGGTGAGCCCGCTGGTCATGGCGAACGTCTACGCCACCTTCGCCAACCGCGGCACCTACTGCACCCCGGTCGCGATCAGCGGCATCACCACGATGGACGGCAAGGAGGTCGCGGTCAGCCCCGGCAAGTGCGAGCGGGTCTTCTCCGAGAACACCGCCGACGTCATCAACACCGTGCTGCTCGGCGTGACCGAGAAGGGCGGAACCGGCCGTGACCTCGGTCTGGACGACGACCGCCAGATCGCCGGCAAGACCGGTACCTCCGACGAGAAGAAGTCGGCCTGGTTCAGCGGCTACACCGGTAACCTCGCCGCCTCGGTCTGGCTGGGCGGCCCGGCCGGCGGTGTGCCGATGAAGAACATCCGGATCGGCGGCAAGTGGTTCGACGAGGTCTTCGGCGCCACCGGCCCCGGACCGATCTGGCAGATGGCGATGAACGACGCCGTCCGGGGCATGCCGGAGAAGGAGTTCGACACCGTCTACATCCCCAACCCGGCGCCCAAGCGCGACCCCTCGGCGAGCCCGGGCTCGGGCAGCGGCTCGCCCGGCGGCTCGCCGAGCGACGTCGCGACCTGGCCGGGACGGCCCCAGGGGTCCGGCCGGCCGTCGCGCACCCCCAACCCGAACACCAGGCCCGCCCAGCCGACCCAGCGGCAGGAGCAGCCGGTTCAGCAGGACCAGCAGCCGCAGGAGCAGCAGGAGCAGCAGGGCCGGGCGGAACAGCCCGAGGAGCAGCACACGGAGCAGCACTCGGACCAGCAGGAGCAGGGCTGAGCGCCCCGCCTCCGAACGGCACCGCGCCCCGGAACGTCCGGCGACGTTCCGGGGCGCGGTGCCGTTCGGGCGCCTGGCGTCAGGCGTCAGTGCACGCCCTTGGCGGCCCAGAAGTCCTGGCGGGCCAGCACGCTGCTGTCCGCCTGGTCGGTGAAGAAGCCGTCCACCCCGAGCTCGTAGAGGTACTTCGCCCAGCCGATCGCGTCGCCGTACGCGTTCGGGTCGGTGCCCCGGCGGAAGTCCAGCGGCAGGAAGGCGTTCTCGTTGCGCACCGTGTACGGGTGCAGCAGCAGGCCCGCCGCGTGCGCGTCCCTGACCAGGGTGGTCGGCGGCAGCAGCTTGCCGGTCGCGTCGACGGGCGCGATCAGCGTGGTGGTCGGGCCGAGGCCGTGCGCGAAGGAGGCGATCCAGCGCAGGCCCTCGGGCTTCACCAGGTCGGCCACCGTGCGCGTGTCGCCGGACAGCACGAAGTCGTACGGCCGGCTGGTCGGGCCGCTGAGCAGGAAGACCTTCGGGTTGTCGACCAGCTTGGCGAGCCGCTGCAGGCTGCTCGGCTCGAAGGACTGCAGGATCGCCCTGCCGTTCCGCCCGGCCAGGCCGGTGCGGCGCAGGTCGTCGGCGAGGCGCTCCTCCAGCGGAAGGCCGATCGAGCGGAAGTAGCTCGGGTGCTTGGTCTCGGGGTAGACCCAGACGTCCCGGCCCAGCTCGCGGCCGCGCTTGCGGGCGAAGTCGGCCACCTCGCGGAAGGTCGGCACGGCCCAGCGGCCGTCGTAGAGGGTGTTGCGCTGGCGCTGCTGCGGCAGCCGCTCCTTGGCGCGCAGGGTGCGCAGCTCGGCGAGCGTGAAGTCCTCGGTGAACCAGCCGGTCTGCGCCGCGCCGTCGATGGTCCTGGTGGTGCGGCGGTCCGCGAACTCCTTGTGGTCGGCGACGTCCGTGGTGTCCGTGATGTTGTTCTCGTGGCGGACCACCAGGTGGCCGTCCTTGGTCGGGACGAGGTCCGGCTCGATGACGTCCGCGCCCAGCTGCAGCGCCAGGTCGTAGGAGCCCAGGGTGTGCTCGGGGCGGTAACCGGGGGCACCGCGGTGGCCGACGATCAGCGGGTGCGGCAGGCGGTCCAGGCCGGTGCCGGTGCGCACCGGCGGGCGGGTGCCGGCCGGGCGGCCCGCGGCGACGCCGCGCTCGTCGGCGGCACCGTACTGCTCGTCGCCCGGCTGGTCCCCGGCGGGGGCGGCGAAGGCCTCGCCGGCACCGGCCGCGAGGGCCGCCGCGCCGAGCCCGGCCGCACCGGTGGCCCGCAGGAAGGTCCGGCGGGAGGACGCGGTGGCGTCGGCGGACTGCGCCGGGGTGCTGCCGTCGGACGGACGGTACGTCATGGATGCTCCTAGCTCGCACTGATGGCGTCGCGGTGTGGGTGCCGCCCGCAGACTAGGAGCAGCGGCGCCCCGCCGGGTGGCCGGCGGGCGAACTGCGGGAGAAGTTCCCGCACCCGCCGTCCGCCGCGTCACCATCCGCCGTACCGCCGTCCGCCCGCGCCCGGACGCCCGCGTGCGGGAGTGCCCGGACACGGGGGTGCGCGGACACCGCGGTGCCCGGCCGCGGGCGGGCCGGCCGCGGTCACGCACCGCGGCCGGCCGTCGGTCCGGGGGACGGACCGCTCGGGAGGCCGGCCGGCGCGATCGCTGGTCCGCGCCGGTCGGCCTGCGCCCAGTCTGTCCCGAGGGGCGGGCGCCGTCCCATCCCCGGATCCTGGGATGCTCCGGGCCATCGCCGCCCTCCGTCCCGCCCGTTCAGAGCGCGGCGAGCAGTTCCCGCCCGAGCGGCCAGTCGCCCAGCCCGGAGTCGGAGTTGAGGTGCCCGAAGGCGCCGGGCTCGACGTAGCGCGCGCCCCAGGCCTCGGCGAACCGCCGGGCGCGCTCCGGGGTGACCCACGGGTCGTCGGTGCTGGAGACCACGGTGGCCGGGAACGGCAGGGCGGCCAGCGCCACCGGGCGGAAGCCCAGCAGCTCGGGCACGTCCGCGTGGTCGACGTCGGCGGGCGCGACCAGCAGCGCGCCCCGCACGGCGGCCGTCCGCCCGGCCGGCGCGCCGGCCGCCCAGCGGGCGATCGTCACGCAGCCGAGGCTGTGCGCCACCAGCACCACGGGCCCCTCGGCCGCCGCCGCGGCGACCGCCTCGTCCACCCGGGCCACCCAGGAGTCCGGGTCCGGGTGGTCCCAGTCGTCCTGCCGCACCCGCACGAACGCCGCCGGGTCGGCGGCCTCCCAGCGGCTCTGCCAGTGCGCCGGCCCGGAGTTCTGGTAGCCGGGCAGAACGAGGAAGGTGGTGCGGTCGGACATCGGGGCGGGGTCCCTCCGGGGAAGTCACGGACACGACGACGCCGGGGCGCGGAAACCGCACCCCGGCGTTGGGTCGACGGCGAGGAGAGCGAAGGGGCTGGATTCAATAAGGAGTGAGAAGGAAGCCCCTTCATGGCCTCGCCGGGGCTCACGCTACCAGTCAGGCCGGGACCAGGTCGCGCAGATTTCCGGGGGTGACGACCCGGGAGTCCGGGTGGAGCCCCTCCGGGCGCTCCAGGCCGATGTAGGTCACGGGTCCGGCGGGGACCGCCGCGCCGTCCCACAGGGTGACGGAGGCGGCCCGCTGCCCCATCAGGTCGGTGAGGTGGCGGACCGTGAGGTAGTCGCGTTCGACGACGCCGCGCAGCAGCGTCGCGACCGACAGCTGGTTCTCCTCGACCCGGTTGGCGGCGGGCATGCCGACGAGGTGCAGGTGCAGCCACTTGGCGCGCCAGCGGCCGTCGGCCCCGCGCAGGAACGCCAGCGGCAGGGCGACCCGTCCCGGGCCGCGCAGGTCCGACTTCATCCGCACGGTGCGCGGCTCGAAGGGCCGCCCCGCCTGCTCGCCGTCCCGCAGCATGAAGCCGAAGAACGACTCCTCGACCTCCTCGAAGTCCTCGCCCGCGTAGACGTCGACCTGCGGCACGACGAACGCGCCCCGCACCGCGTCCAGCCGCAGGTTGATGAACTCCGACGCGCCCTCGGGCGCTTCGGTGACGTCTCCGGAGTGCTCGCCGCCGATCTCGGTGAGCGAGGTGTACGAGAGCCAGGAGACGGTCTCGTACGACTCGTCCAGCATCAGCGCCGTCAGGTCGAGGTCGGTGCGCCGCTCGCGCTGCTTCCAGTACATGAAGAAGCGCAGCAGCTCGCCGTCGACCGGGCAGAGCGAGCCGCGGGGCAGCACGCCCAGGCCCGCGGACGTCGCGTTGCCGCTGAGCGGCAGGGCGACGTCGAGGACGGCCGGGTCGATCAGCAGGTGCCCCGGATCCGGGAGACGGCGGCTCACCTCGGCGTCCAGCGCGGCGATCAGGCGCGCGTGCTCGGCGGGCGGCAGCGGTGGCCGGGTGTCGGCGACGACCCGGCCGCGGCCGGCCCGGTTGACGAAGACCCGGCGCTCCCCGGCCCCCTCGGTGCGGCGGTTGTGCAGGTGTTCGCGGACCGACAGCAGCAGGCGCCCGGCCACCTGCCCGGCCGCCGCCTCGGCGGCGGCCACCACGGCCTCGCGCTGCTCCGCGGTGGCGCAGGCGCGCAGCAGCCGGTCGAGCGCGCGGAACAGCTTGCCCGGGGCGGCGGCCAGCAGCCGCACCGCCGCGCCGACGTCGTCCGCGCCGAGCGCCTCCTCGACGCGGCCGTCGAAGGACCGGGCCTCCCGCTCGCCCCGGGCGACCGCGAACACCTCGGCGGCGTGCGGCCAGCGCGGGTACTCGTGCGGGTGGAGCCGCTCGCCGAGGCGCTTGAACATCTCGCGGTGCGCGCCGACGTCGCCGAGCTTGGCGGGGGCCGCGGCGACCACCGCGTCCAGCCCGGCGAGCAGAGCCCGGCGCACCGGCCGGGGGAACGGGCGGAACCGGGTCGGCTGCGCGAGCGTGACGTCCCCCTCCGACAGCGCGCAGGCGAGGCGGAGCACGTCGGTGACGGTGTCCAGCAGGAGGTCGGCTCCGGCGTGGAGGCGGGCCCGGTTGACGACGGCGCGGTTCTCCCGGACCGGGATCGCCCCGGGCTGCGGCCCGTGCACGCGGTGCCCGGCGAGTTCGCCGAGGTCGCGCAGGGCCTCCTCGCCCAGCGGGGTGACGCTGCCCGCCAGCGCCAGGTACAGGGCGGTGACCTCCTCCTCCAGCGCGCCACCGGCGTGCAGGACGGTCATCCGGTCGCCGGCGGCGGCGATCAGCTCGTCGTGGGCGGCGAGCAGTTCGGCGTACGTGTGCTGGTAGCGGCCGTAGCGGGGCAGCGTCAGCAGGTCGACCACGCCGGCGTCGAGCTGGGCGAGGGTGCGCTCGCCGGTGTCGTCGTCGGCGAGCGCCTCGGTGATGCACCGCATCCAGAAGTGCACGGTGTCCGGCACGTTGGCCGGGAAGTCGATGAAGTAGGCGTTGTGCCGGACGTGGTCGCCGGCCAGCTCGCGCACGGTGGCCAGGGTGCGGACGGCCGTCTCGCGGACGGTCTGCGCGCTGAGCCCCGACAGCCGTTCCAGCGCCTCGGCCGAGAGCTTGAAGCCCACGGACATCAGCGCGGCGTCGAACTGACGGGCCGCGGCCTCGCCGTTCCCGGCCGGACCGTCGGGGGTGGGCAGGCGGAAGGTGTGCCGGACGATCATGGATTCGAGACGCTGGGACATCCCCGCATGGTCCCAGAGCCGTGCGGACCGCCGCACCCGGGTTTCGCGGCCCTCGCCCACGACCGGTCCGGGGGCGTGCGCCCGGGGAAGCGCGCCGTGCCCCGGCGGTGCGCGCCGTTGCGTGGGGACACCGGGTGCGGGAGGTTGGTGCGGTCCCGCGCCGGAGGGCTCCGACCCGGGACGGCTACTGCTTCGACGGTCGATCACTTCGGAGGGATGTCGGCGATGACATCGAAGATCCTGCTCGTCACCGGGGACGCCGCGGAGTCGCTGGAGGTGTTCTACCCGTACCAGCGGCTGCGCGAGGAGGGCTATCAGGTCGACGTCGCGGCGCCGGCGAAGAAGCGGCTCCAGTTCGTGGTGCACGACTTCGTCGAGGGGTTCGACACCTACACCGAGAAGCCGGGCTACACCTGGCCGGCCGACGTGGCGTTCGCCGACGTCGACCCGGCCGACTACGTGGCCCTGGTGATCCCCGGCGGGCGCGCCCCCGAGTACCTGCGCAACGACCCCGAGGTGCAGCGGATCGTCCGGCACTTCTACGAGGGCGAGAAGCCGGTCGCCCAGATCTGCCACGGCCCGCTGGTGCCGGCCGCCGCCGGGGTGCTCGCCGGGCGCACCAGCGCCGCCTACCCGGCGCTGGAGCCGGATGTGCGGGCGGCGGGCGCCACCTACGTGGACGGCGAGGCGGTGGTGGACGGCGTGGTCGTCTCGGCCCGCGCCTGGCCCGACCACCCGGCGTGGCTGCGGGCGTTCATCGAGGTCCTGCGGGTCAAGGCGCCGGTCGCCTGACCGGCCCCGGCCCGGGCCACCCCCGAGCGGCTCTCGGGGTTGGCCCGGAGCGGGCCTCGGGGGCGGCCCCTCCCTGAGGGGGAGCGACCCGCCGCGCGAAGGTCGCTCCCGGGGCTGAGGACCTCCGCGCCACCGCCTGTCAGAGTGTCAAGTGCCGATATCAACAGGGGTGTTGTGGGCACCCGTCGGACGGACACGGGAGAGCGCATGAGCGTGGCGGAGCACACGGACGGGACGGACCGGGGGAGCGGCGGGGGCAGGGGGCGTCGGCGGCGCCGCCCGGCCGCGCGCCTCGTCGCACTCGCGCTCGCGGGCGCGGGACTGGTGGGCGTGACGGCCCCGGCGGCCGGCGCCCTCGGCACGGCGGAACCGATCGGGGTGGTCACGGTGACCAGCACGCAGGACGCGCCGGCGCCGGACGCCGCCGGGCGCGGGCCGTGGAAGGGCGTCGACACCGGGGCCCTGAACGCCTCGCTGCGCGGCATGACCGACTCCGGCGGCGTCTCCGCCGCGCTGGCCCGGGTCGGCGACCACGGCCGCACCCTGTGGAAGGGCGCCTCCGGCGTCGCCGACCGCACCACCGGTGCCCCGGCCTCCCCGGACGGCCGGTTCCGGATCGGCAGCGTGACCAAGACCTTCGTCGCCACCGTCGCCCTCCAGCTGGTCGCCGAGGGGCGGCTCGGCCTGGACGACCCGGTGGAGCGCCTGCTGCCGGGCGCGGTGCCGAACGGCGCGGAGATCACCCTGCGCCAGCTGCTCGGCCACACCAGCGGGGTGTTCAACTACACCGAGGACGACGCCTTCGACGTCAACCGGCCCGGCGTCATCGAGCAGTGGCTGGAGTCCGGCCGCTACACCCGCTGGACGCCGCAGCAGCTCGTCGCGCTGGCCAACGCCCACCCGGCGTACTTCGCGCCCGGCCAGGGCTTCCACTACTCCAACACCAACTACGTCCTGGTCGGCCTGATCATCGAGCGGGCCACCGGCCGCAGCTGGCAGCAGGA
The DNA here is from genome assembly GCF_040296005.1 of Kitasatospora sp. NPDC002551. Lineage (NCBI taxonomy): Bacteria > Bacillati > Actinomycetota > Actinomycetes > Kitasatosporales > Streptomycetaceae > Kitasatospora > Kitasatospora sp. NPDC002551. The sequence continues at coordinate 38,223 of NZ_JBEOWI010000060.1, forward strand.
GGTGGAGCGGCGCGTCGTCCGCCCGCTGCACCTGACCGGCACCTTCATGCCCGACCACGGGACGGCCGTCCCCGGCCCGCACGCGCACGGCTACTACGACCTGCCCACCGGCCCGGTGGACGTCACCGAGCTGGACCCGAGCATGGCGGGCGCGTCCGGCGCCGGGATCTCGACCACGGCCGACCTCAACACCTTCATCACGGCCCTGATCGGCGGCCGGCTGCTGCCCCGCCCGCAGCTCGCCGAGATGATGACCGCCACCCCGCAGAGCGGGAACCGCTACGGCCTCGGCCTGGAGCGGGCGACCACGGACTGCGGCGTGCTCTGGGGCCACACCGGCGGCATCCCCGGCTACAACACCGTCCTGTACACCAGCGCCGACCTCCGCCGGCAGCTCGCGGTCTCGATGAACGCCCAGGGCATCTCGACCCCGCCGGAGACCAGGGAGGCCTACGAGAAGCTGCAGAGCGCCGGGACCTGCACCGGCTGACTGCGGGCCACCCGGCCCCGGACCGGCGGAGCGCGGATGCCATCATGGCCCGCACCTGAAGGGCCGTCGGCACGAGGAGGACGAGAGATGGCAGAGCCGCTGATCGCCGAGGTCGGGGGCCGGGTGCCCGCCGTCGACCCGGGCGCCTTCGTCGCGCCGAACGCGGTGGTGGTGGGCAGCGTGACGGTGGGCGCCGGGGCGAGCGTCTGGTACGGCGCGGTGCTGCGCGGGGACGCCGAGGCGATCACGGTCGGTGCGGACAGCAACGTCCAGGACAACTGCACCCTGCACGCCGATCTCGGCTTCCCGCTGGTGATGGGGGAGCGGGTCTCGGTCGGCCACAACGCCGTGCTGCACGGCTGCCTGATCGAGGACGACGTCCTGGTCGGGATGAACGCCACGGTGCTCAACGGCGCCCGGATCGGCGCGGGCTCGCTGGTCGCCGCGGGCGCCGTGGTGCCGCAGGGCATGCGGGTCCCGCCCGGTTCGCTGGTCGCCGGGGTGCCGGCCAAGGTCCGCCGCGCGCTGACCGAGGAGGAGCGGGCCGGCATCACCTTCAACGCCGAGGGCTACCGGCTCCTGGCCGACGGCCACCGCGGGCTCCGCCCGCTGCCGCCGGCCGAGCCCGCCTGACCGCGCCCGCCCTCAGCGGGCCGGGCGGGCCGGCGCGCCGCTCCGGTCGTCCGGGGCCGGCGCGGGCCCCGGCACCCGGGCCCCGGCGCCGCCCGCGGCGACCACGACCGCCGTCGCGGCCGGGCGCCGCCGGGCGGCGGCCCAGGCGGCCACCGCGATCACCGCCCCCGAGGCCGCCAGGCCGGAGCCGACCAGCGGCGGCGAGGTCCAGCCCAGCCCCGCGTCCAGCGCCAGCCCGCCGAAGAACGCGCCCTGGGCGTTGGCCAGGTTGAACGCGCCCTGCACCGTCGCCGAGGCCAGCGTCGGCGCGCCCCGCGCCTCGCGCATCACCAGCGTCTGCACGGCCGGCACGATCGCGAACCCGAACATCCCGACCAGCACCACCGTCACCGCCGCCGACCACTCGGCGCGCGCGGTCACCGCGAACAGCGCCAGCACGCCGGCGAGCAGGACGAAGGCGGCGCACACCGTCGGCCGCAGCGCGCGGTCGGCCGCGTACCCGCCGAGCAGGTTGCCGATCGTCATCCCCACCCCGAACAGCGCCAGCACCAGGGTCACCGAGCCGGTGGCGTATCCGGAGACCTCGGTCAGCAGCGGGGTGATGTACGAGTAGCAGGCGAAGAAGCCGCCGCAGCCGAAGACCACCGTGGCCAGCGCCAGCCAGAGCTGGCCGCTGCGGAAGGCGCCCAGCTCGTGCCGCAGGCCCGCCTGCGCGGGGGAGGGCAGCGCCGGGACGAGCCGGGCGATCGCCACCGTCCCCGCCGCGCCGATCGCGACCACCACCAGCATGGTCGCCCGCCACCCCAGGTGCTGGCCGAGCAGGGTCGCGGCCGGCACTCCGACGACATTGGCCAGGGTCAGGCCGGAGAACATCACGGCGACCGCCCGGGCCCGCCTGTCCGGGGCCACCAGTTCGGCCGCCGCCACCGCCCCGGCACCGAAGAACGCCCCGTGCGGCAGTCCGGTGACCAGCCGGGCGGCGGCCAGCGTCCAGAAGTCGGGGGCCAGCGCGCAGAGCAGGTTGCCGAAGGCGAAGAAGCCGGCCAGCGCGACCAGCACCGCCTTCCGGGGCCGCCCGGCGGCGAGCGCGGTGAGCAGCGGCGCCCCGATCACCACACCGAGCGCGTAGGCCGAGATCAGCCAGCCGGCCTGCGGGATCGAGACGTCCAGACCGTCCGCCACCTGGGGGAGCAGCCCCATGGCGGCGAACTCGGTGGTTCCGATGGCGAACGCGGTGACGGCCAGGGCGACCAGCGCGAGAGGCAAGGGGGTACTCCCGGAAAAAGGAACAGGAGGAGTCGGGATTGTTCGTCCGAAATCCTAATCCGATCGGATGACGTGCCCGTGTGGTGCGTAAGTCGGTCCGGTGACGGACGGGGGTCGCCACCCGGGCGTCCGCGCGCGAGACTGGGGTCATGTGCCGCAGTATCAAGACGCTGAGACCGCCCGTGACGCCCGACGCCACCGAGGAGGACTACCACGCGGCCGCGCTGCAGTACGTGCGGAAGGTGTCCGGGTTCCGGGCGCCGGCCGCGCACAACCGTGAGGCCTTCGACCGGGCCGTGGACGCCGTCACCGAGGCCACCGCACGACTGCTCGCCGAGCTGGAGGTCCGCGGCGCCTCCGCCCGTCCGACCCGGGCCACCGCCTGAGGGAGGACCGCGTGCGCGGGACCCGCCGGGAGCGCCGGCGGGGGTCCGAGCGCGTCGCACAGGGACCAGGAGGTCGGTGATGAGCCCCGTCACCCGTTACGCACTCACCTTCCCGGGCACTCCCGGCACCCAGGCCCCGCAGGACGTGGTCGTGGTCGAGCGGACCAGCGCCACCGGGCCCGGCGGACACCCGGTGTACGAGGACGCCAGCGGCATCGTCCGGGCCGAGATCAGCGAGGCGGGGGAGGTCCGGATGCTCGCCAGCGGCGGACACCAGACCCCGCACTGCCCGGTGCACGCCCAGCCGCTGCCCTGACGCCCTGCTGACAGCGCCCGGCCCCGTGGGGCAGACTCCCGGTATGACCACAGCGCGCTGGCAGGGCACCGTCGTCGCCGAGAGCGAGGACACCGTCGTCGTCGAGGGCAACCACTACTTTCCGGCCGACTCCGTGCGCACCGAGTACCTGCGCCCGTCCGACACCACCACCGTCTGCGGATGGAAGGGCACCGCCGAGTACTACTCGCTGCACGTCGACGGCGCGACCAACCCGGACGCGGCCTGGTACTACGCGGACCCCGACCCCGCGGCCGAGCAGATCCGCGGCCGGGTGGCGTTCTGGCGGGGCGTGGAGATCACCGACTGAACCGCCCGGCCCCGGCCGAGGGCCGAACGGGCCCCGGGACACGGCCGTCGTCGTCCTGTCGCAGGACCGCGACACCCCCGGGGCGTGTTCCGCCGCCCCGCCGGGTACGGCCACACCATGGCCATCTTCAGGAAACCGGGACGCCCCGAGCAGCCCGAGCCCACCCCGGACCGCCTCGCCGACGAGCTGGCCGGCCTGGTCGAGGAACTCGAACCCGCCGCACCCGGTGAGCCCGGCGCGCCCGCCGAGGGCGGCCCCGGCGGGCTGGCCGAGTACCGGGCGGGCACGGAGCGCGGCCGGCGGCGCGGCGCCCGGCTGGTCGCCGCCATAGCCCGCCGGCTCGGCTCCGGAAGCCGGGCCGCCGCCAAGGGCGCCGCGTACGGCGGCCGGGCCCTCACCGAGCAGCTGCTCCAGACCGCCCCGCGCATCCCCGTCCGCAGCCTCGCCACGCTGCGCTCCCAGCACCCCGGCGCCGCCGACCCGGAGAAGCTCGCCGACCTGCTGGTCACCGGCGCGGGCCGGGCCTCCAGCGCGCTCGGCGCCGGGGTCGGAGCCGCCGCGATGCTCCCGGTGCCGCCCGCGATGCCGGTGGAGATCGCCGCCGAGACGATCGCCGTCGCCGCCGTCGAGATCAAGCTGATCGCCGAGCTGCACGAGGTCTACGGCTTCCCCGTCCAGGGGACCGCCGCCCAGAAGGCCGGCGCGTACGTCGGCGCCTGGGCCAACCGCCGGGGCATCGACCCCACGCTGCTCGCCAAACCGGCCGGTCTGGCCGCGATGGCGCTCGGCAGCGAGGTCCGCCAGCAGGTGCGCCGCCGGCTCACCCGCAGCTCGCTGCGCCGGCTGCCGTCGCTGACCCCGCTGCTGGTCGGTGCGGGCATCGGCGCCACGGTCAATCTGCGCGACACCCGCAGGGTGGCCCGCGAGGTCCGCACCGACCTGCGCGGACGCCCGCCGGCCGACCCGGGGTACTGGGCGGCCGCCGCCCCGGGCCCGCGCGGGGAGAATCACGGCGACTGACCGCCGGGGACCGGCCACCGGGCGTGGCCGGCCGCCCCCGGGGGCCGAGGGCCGGGTCAGCCGCCCGGGGCCTGCGGGGCCCCGGCGCCCCGCCCCGCCTTGACCGCGTTCACCATCGCCTGGTGGACGGCCCGCGCCGTGGTCTCGTCGACCGCCGGAACGGGGCTGCCCGCCACCGAGTACCAGTCCAGCGCCCCGGTGTACTGCACCGTGAGCCGCGCCTCGCCGTCCACCCAGGTGGTGTGCACGGTGAGGTCGCCCGAGATCGGGCCGACCTCGACGGTGGTCACCCCGCCGGGCCCGCTGATGATCGACTGGGTGGTCCAGGTGGCCCACGAGGCCCGGGGGTCGAGCGGGGGCTGCGCCCGCTCCACCGTCCCGCCCGGCCCGCCCGCCGGGCCCGGTCCCTGTCCTGCCGTGCCCTGCTGCTGTTCGGTCATGCGCCCATCCTCCCCCGCCGGTCCGCCGCCGCTGGGGCAGCGACACCGGCGGTCGCGAAGGCCGCCCGGGGGCCGGGCGGCCTTGTGGCCATTCGCTGGTGGCAACTCGTCGGTCGGAACGGTCCGGGCGCCTCAGCCGCCCGCCCCCGGCTCCTCCAGGGGCTCGCCCTCGGCCTGCGAGGTGTCCTGTGCGTGCTGGTTCTGCATCGAGGTGATGCCCTCCTCGGGGTCGGCCGCGCGGACGTCCTCCTCCCGCTCGGTGCTCACCTCGGAGCGTGCGCTCATGTCGGTCATCGCGGGCTCCGTCTCCTCGGCCGGCGGGGCGACCGGGACCGCCGCGCTACGCCGTGGCGTCGGGCGGCCGCCGGGCCGGTGCTCTGTCTCGCCCCTCAAGCCTGCCTCCGCGCCCCGGCAAGGGCCAACCGGGCCGGTCAGGCGGTCCGCTCCGCCCCCGCCGGCCCGGGCGTCTCACCAGGTGACCGGCAACGACTTCAGCCCGTAGATCAGCGCCTCCGGGCGGAACTCCAGCGCCTCCTCCGGCACCGCCAGCCGCAGCCCCGGCAGCCGCCGGAACAGCGTGGCCAGGGCGATCTGCAGCTCGGCCCGGGCCAGCGGCTGCCCCAGACACTGGTGCACCCCGAAGCCGAAGGCGAGGTGCCGGCGCGCCTCCCTGCCGAGGTCGACCTCGGCCACGCCGAGGTGGCCCTCGGCGCCGAACAGCCCGTCGTCCCGGTTGGCCGTCGACAGCATGGCGATCACACCGTCCCCGGCGCGGATCAGGGTGCCGCCCAGCTCGACGTCCTCCACCGCCAGCCGCGGCACCCCGGTGTGCAGGATGGTCAGCACCCGCAGCAGCTCCTCCACCGCCCCGGGCACCGTCGCGGGGTCAGCGAGCCGGGCGGCCTGCTCGGGGTGGCGCAGCAGCAGCGCGGTGGAGAGCCCGATCATGTTGGCGGTGGTCTCGTGCCCGGCGACCAGCAGCAGCACCCCGGTCGAGGCGATCTCGCGCAGGGTGAGGTCGTCGCGCATCGCCAGCCGGCTCAGGGTGTCCTCGCCGGGCCGGGCGCGCTTCCGCTCGGCGAGCCGGGTCAGGTAGTCGAGCAGCTCCTCCTGGGCCCGGGCGATGTCCCGGTCGTCGGCGTCGGTGGCGAGCAGCAGCCGGCTGTTCGCCTGGAACGCCTCCCGGTCCTCGTACGGGACGCCGAGCAGCAGGCAGATCACCAGCGAGGGCACCGGCAGCGCGAACTCGGCGACCAGGTCGGCCGGGCCGCCCCCGGCCGTCATCCGGTCGAGCGCCTCGTCCACGATCCGCCGGATGCCGGGGCGCATCGCCTCCACCCGCTTGACCAGGAAGTCCCCGGTGACCATGCGGCGCAGCCGCGCGTGCTCGGGGTCGTCCAGACGCAGGAAGGACGGGTTGGCGGCGACGATCTTGCGCCGCCCCTCGGTGAGGAACGGGAAGCCGGGCCGGCGGGCGTCGGCGCTGAACCGGCGGTCCGAGAGCACCGTGCGGACCTCCGGGTACCCGGTGACCAGCCAGCAGGGGCTGCCGTCGGGGAGTTCCGCGCGGCCGACCGGACCGGTGCTCGCGGCCTCGGTGTACGCGGGCGGCGGCGCGAACGGGCAGGCCGTTTCGTACCGGGCCGGGATCGGGGTGACGGGAACGGTGGACATGCTCAAGGTGGTCTCCTCGCGTGACAGGTGAGGCCCGTGGCAGGCGGTGGGAGACGGCGGGAGGGGGCGTGCGGTCCGGGCGGCCGTCAGACGGCGGTGCCGGCTCCGTCGGCCTCGGTGACGGCGATCGCGCCGCCCGGGCAGAGGTCGGCGGCGAGGCGAACGTCGCCGCGGAGGGACGCCGGGACGACGGGCCGCAGGACGGTCACCAGGCCGTCGAGATCGTCCTGCTCGAAGACCTCGGGCGCCGTCATGACGCACTGGCCGGAGCTGCAGCAGCGGTCCCGGTCGACGTTCACCTGCATGTCGGACACCTCTCCGTGGTGGGGCACCGGTCCGCCCGGGCCGGGCCGCCCTCCGCTGTCATGGTCAAGCTATCCCCGCCACCCGTCGCACACGAAGAGTGAACGGCCACCTCGCGAAGAATGGCCGATATGCCTCTGGTCGTGAACGATTTTGCGATAAAAGGAGTTTGATGACCCGTCATCCCTGTTGCCCTGGCTCTTCGACGGGTCCGGGGACGGGGCTCGGGCCGGGGTCCCGCCCGATTCCCGCGGCGGCGGCGATCTCCCGGACGGCGGCGACGGTGTCCGCCTCCGCCGCGCTCTTGTCGGGCCGGTGGCGCACCACCCGGGCGAACCGCAGCGCCAGCCCCGCCGGATAGCGCGGGCTGCGCTGGACCCCGTCGAAGGCGATCTCCACCACCAGCTCCGGCCGCACCCGGACGGTCCAGGCGTCCCGCTCCACCTCGCGCTCCAGCAGCGCCCCGGTCTGCCAGGCGAGCATCTCGTCGGTGAGCCCCTTGAAGGTCTTGCCCAGCATCACCCACGGGCCGAGCCCCGGCTCACCGGCGGCCCGCGCGCCCAGGTGCAGATTGCTGAGGAAGCCGTGCCGGCGCCCGCTGCCCCACTCGGCGGCCAGCACCACCAGGTCCAGGGTGTGCCGCGGCTTCACCTTGACCCACCCGGCGCCGCGCCGTCCGGCCCGGTAGCCGGCCGCCGGGTCCTTCACCAGCACGCCCTCGTGGCCGCGGGCGAGGGCGGCCCGGAAGAACGCCAGCGCCGCGTCCCGGTCGCCGGTCTCGGTGCGCGCCACCCGCAGTCCGGCCGGGACGGCCCCGGCGAGCGCGGCCCAGCGCTCCCGGCCCGGGCGGTCCACCAGGTCCTCGCCGTCCCGGTGCAGCAGGTCGAAGAAGTACGCGCTGAGCGGGACCTCGGCCCGCAGCCGGTCCGGGTCCCGGCGGGCCGCCGTGCGGGCGGCGGTCTCCTGGAACGGCCGCGGCCGGCCGTCCGGCCCGAGCGCGATCGCCTCGCCGTCCAGCACCGCCGAGCGCACCGGCAGCTCCAGCGCCGCCTCCACCACCTCGGGCACCCGGGCGGTGATGTCGTCCAGCGACCGGGTGAAGACGCCGACGTCCCGGCCGTCCCGGTGCACCTGCACCCGGATGCCGTCCAGCTTCCACTCCAGCGCCGCCGGGACGGCGAAACGGTCCAGCGCCGTGCCGACGTCCGGCGCCGAGGCCGCCAGCATCGGCCGCACCGGCCGGCCCACCTCCAGCCGGAACGCGGCCAGGCCCGGCTCGCCGCCGGCCAGCGCGGCCGCGGCGACCGCCCGGGCCGAGCCGCGGAACATCAGCGCCCGGCGCACCGCCGCCGCCGGCACCCCGGCGGCCTGCGCGACCGCGTCCGCGACCACCGCGTCCAGCGCTCCCTGGCGCAGGTCGCCGACCAGCACGGCGCGCAGGAACGCCTGCTCGGTGCCGGTGGCCCGCCCGAAGAGGCCGGTCAGCAGCCGGCGCCGCTCCGCCAGGGCGCCCGCCCCGTGCACGGCGGCGATCTCCTCCAGCGCCCGCTCGGTCTCGCGCACCCCCAGCCGAGGGTCGGCGGCGGGCGGCGGCAGGTCGCGCAGGGCGGCCGGGCCGATGCCGGTGCGCAGCCGCTGCGACTCGCCGGACAGCAGCGCGACCGCCGCCGGCGCCTCGTCCGGGCCGAGCTCGCGCAGGCAGTCGGCGAGCAGCCCGGTCTTGGCCCGGCGGCCGGGCTCGGCCGCCGCGGCGCGCGAGGTGAGGGCCAGGCGGTGGAGCGGCATCGCGGGCCTCCTCGGGAGGGCGGGCGGGGTGTTCAGGATCGGCGATCGGGGCGGCCGGCGCGCGTCGGGCACCCGTGAGCGCCGGGCCGGTCGGGCCGGCCCGGACATGGCACCGGCTGCCGGATCGGCGTGGAAGCGGGGCGTTCTTGGCCGCACCGTCGATCGGCACGGAGCCGACGGGCCGTCATGCTGGCGCGCATCCGGCCACCCCACCCACCGACGGGAGCCCCCGTATGACCCAGGACACCGCCGCGCCGACCGCCGCCGCGCCGACCGCCGCCGCGCCGACCGCCGCCGCGCCGACCGCCGCCGCCCGTTTCCGCGTCGAGGTGCCCACCGGCGCCGACTTCCCCGCCTGGCGCGAGCTGTTCCGCGGCTACTGCGCCTTCTACCGGGTGCCGATCCCCGACGAGAAGGCCGAGCTGGTCTGGTCCTGGCTCACCGACCCGGCCCACGAACTGGACGCTCTGCTGGTCCGCGACGCCGACGGCACCCCGGTCGGGTTCGCCCACTACCGGCCCTTCGTCCGCCCGCTGCACGGCGCGGTCGCCGGGTTCCTCGACGACCTGTACGTGGCGCCCGCCGCCCGGGGCACCGGCGCCGTCGACCTCCTGCTGACCCGGCTGCGCGCGATCGCCGCCGAGCGCGGGTGGAACGCCGTGCGCTGGATCACCTCGGAGACCAACTACCGGGCCCGCGGCAAGTACGACCAGGTCGCCACCCGCACCGGGTTCGTCACCTACGACATGCCCCCGGCCGGCGCCTGAGCGGCGTCCGGTCCGCCCACGCGGACGCCGCGCCTCCACCGCGCCACCCCGCGTTCGGAAATCAGTTCGCACTTTTCTGTTATCCGGTCACCGCCCGCCGGTCTCCCAGGTGTCGGCACCCGTCCGCCGGACCCTCCCGGCGGACCCGACGGCCCGAATACAGGAAGCGTGCGCAGGTGAACAGCGAAGACCGGACCACCATCCTCCCCGCGACCGGGCGCCCCGGCCCCGGCGGGCGCTCCGCGCGCCGCGCCGCGGAACGGCGGCGCGGCCACGGCCGCCG